>CAZCWE010000162.1:0-8721 GCA_964502285.1 uncultured Spirulina sp.
AACGACAAGCCTATCAGAATCAGAGAGGTGGACGACTAGGTTTTTGCGCCTAAATTTTTTAAGACCGTTTGCTGAGCGGAGGATAAACCCTGAATATTGCGAATGTTCAGACCTTCATAGGGTCTTGGCATCCTTAAGGTTTGCAAACACTCCCCCGTCTCAACCTGCCAGAGCCGAATGGTTTCATCCTGACTGCAACTGATCAGGTTTTGACCATCCGGAGAATAGGCCAGGCATCGAATCCACTTTTCATGGCCGACCAACGTTTTGAGGATCTGGCTTTGGGTCAGTCGCGGGGGGTTGGGTTGCTCGGCCAGAATACCCCCAGATTGTTCAAGTCGTTTCAGATTCCAGATTTTAATGGTGGTGTCTACGCCGCTACTGGCTAAGGTGGAACCATCGGGGCTAAAGCCAATACAGAGGATCGCGCTGGGATGGGCCTGAATCGTGTGCAGTAGTTGACCCGTTTGAACGCCCCAGATATTGAGGCAGCCATCCGCACTGGCACTGGCCAGCAGATGACCATCGGGGCTAAAGGTGACGCAGCGCACCCAACTCCGATGTCCGGTCAGGGTTTGCCGGAGCCGGGAGCTTCGAGCCGGGGATGGATGAGGCGGGGGGGATAACTGCCACAGCTTGACGGTTTGATCGAGACTCCCGCTGGCGAGGAGGGTTCCTTGGGGATGAAAGGCCACCGACCATACGCCGTTGCTGTGCCCGGCTAGGATTTCTTGGCACTCCCCTGAGTCAGGATTCCAGAGGCGAATGGTGCCATCTAGGCTACCGCTGGCCAGGCATGGGGGTTCGTTGGGCGTGGATACGGGGCGAAAGGCGATGGAATACACTTGGTCGGTGTGGCCTTGGATCTGGTGTCGGCAGCGGCCTTGGGTGTTCCAGATGCGAATGCTGCGATCGTCGCTACTGCTGGCTAGGATCTGTCCTTGGGCGCAAAAGGCCACAGACCAGACCCAGCTTTTGTGCCCGGTCATGGCCTGAAGACAACGCCCCGTGGCACTATCCCAGAGACGGACGGTGCGATCTTGGCCGCCGCTAACAAATTGTTGCCCCTGGGGGCTGTAGGCGACGGACCAAATGCCGTTGCTGTAACCTTGCAAGTTGTGTAAGCAGGCGGCAGTGTGGCTATTCCACAGGCGAACGGACTGGTCTTCGCTACCGCTGGCCAGGAGAGCACTATGCGGGGCAAAGGCGAGGGATGAGACCCAACTGGTATGACCTTGGAGCAGGCGCAGACATTGACCGGTGCTGGTTTCCCAAATGCGAATTGTGGGGTCATCTCCGCCACTGGCGAGGAGGGTGCTATCTGCACTGAAGGCAACCCCTCTGATCGGGCTGGTGTTTGCGGATAAGGTGTGTTGCCGGTGTAGGGTTGGGGCTGGGGGATCAGTTAAGTGCCAAATTTCAAGGGTGCGATCGCTCCCACAAGCCAAGGATGTTCCATCTGCACTAATGGCCAGAGCATAAATCTTTGCTCCACTGGTTTCGGTGCTGGCTAAACACGCCCCGCTGCGGGCATCCCAGAGGCGAATCCTGCCGTCAAACCCCGCGCTCACAAGCAGCTCACCGTTGGGATGACAGGCCACAGCCCGCACCTCGTGAGTGACCAACGGGTGAATCCGGGGCTGTCCCTCAAGACTGCGATGGACATAGCGTTTGAACACGGTCTTGACGTTGCCCTTGGTTACCTTTTCGCCCAACCCCTGAGAGAGCAACTGCCACAGTTCAGAGCCGGTCTGCTTGATATGGCTGAGGCCGTAGCCGCAATGTCGGGCAATTTGGTGGTAAGACTGCTCTGCCCAAACGGCCCTAAATATCTCAATCTGTAGCTTGCTGAGGGAGAGTTGAGGCAGCATCGTGTCTAGATGTGCCTGGGCTTCTTCGACATTCATTGGGCGCTACCGTCCACACACAATCGCTTGATTTTTCTCCTTAATGTATGGCGACAGTGGCGGCCGGGCTAGTCCCCCTGACGTTGGGGACGGATACCAATGGCTCGATCCGAGTGCCGGCCTCTCTTTGCGGTGTTTTTGGGTTGAAGCCGACCTATGGGCGACTGTCACGGGCGGGAACGGTGTTGTTTGCCAGCAGTTTTGACCACATTGGCCCCTTTGCTCGGTCAGTGCGAGATATTGCGATCGCCTTTGACCTCTTGCAAGGGCCCGATCGTCGAGACCCGGTTTGTAGCGATCGCCCGGCTGACCCCTGCTTACCGACGCTCAACCAAGGCGTTGACGGGATCAAGATTGCGATCGCAACTGGCTACTTTTCCGAAGGAGCCACCGATGAAGCACTCGACGCAGTCCAGCAGGTCGCCGCAGCCCTGAACGTAACCCGTTCAATTACATTGCCAGAACCCCACCGAGCGCGAGCAGCAGCCTTGGCAATTACCTCCTGCGAAGGAGCCGAAGCCCACCAAGCCAACCTCCGCAATCGGCCCCAAGACTTTGACCCCATGGCCCGCGATCGCTTTCTAGCCGGGGCATTTCTCCCCGCCTCCTGGTACATCCAGGCTCAGCGATTTCGCCAGTGGTATCGCCAGCAAGTGCAGCAAATTTTCCAAGACGTGGATGTCATCCTCGCGCCCACCACGCCTTATCCGGCGTTTCCCATCGGGCAAGCCATGATTCAACTCAATGGGGCCACAATCCCCTCCCGGCCAAACCTCGGACGGTTCACCCAACCCCTCTCGTTCATCGGCTTGCCCGTGCTTTCCGTACCCGTTGATCGCCCAGGTGCATTGCCCCTAGGAGTCCAAATCATCGCCGCTCCGTACCAAGAATCCTTGATTCTGCGCACGGCCGCCGCTCTCGAAGCCCAGGGCATTGTCAGCGCACCCATTGCCGCTGTCAATTCCGCCCTCTCTGTACCTCAAACCTAAGCCCATTTCCCGACCCTTTCCCGATTTAATTCCGTTCATTCCCTCAGGAGGTTCTCAATGAAATTACCAAGACGTCGTTTTCTGCAAGTGGGTGGTGAAGTCATGCTCGCCTTTGCCGCCAATGCCTGTGGCCAATCAACACCCCCAGACTCCGAATCCTCGTCCGACACCACCGATGCCGCCCCTAGCGCCAGTCAGTAGTAATCAATTTGGTGCGTTACGCTTCGCTAACAGCACCCTACAGTCACCTAGCGCACCCTGAGGGTCGTCGAAGGGTAAGCGGCCGGGTTTCAACTAGCGCACCCTGAGGGTCGTCGAAGGGTAAGCAGCCGGGCTTCGACTCCGCTCAGCCCTCGGTTATTCGACTCCGCTCAGCCCTTGGTTATTCGACTCCGCTCAACCTTCGGTTATTTAAAAATTAACCTTAGGTGTCCTAAGCCTTGTGACGATCGCGATACAACGGCTTCACCCAGAGCAACTCAATCATGCGAAAAGATCACGTCGTGCTCGATATTCCAACATCTATGGATTCATTCATCTGCATTCAGGGGTTATACAAGTCCTTTGGAGAATAGGTGCTCTATGCTGACTTTAACCTCACTCTGCCCCAGGGTAAGGTGATCTCAATATTTGGCCCCAATGGCTGCGGCAAATCGACCCTGATCAACATGATGAGCGGCTTGGTTCCCATTGATCGCGGTCAAATTACGATCGCAGGTAAACCACTGCGGCGATCGCGCATTGGCTATGTCTTTCAAAACTATCGGGATACCCTGTTTCCCTGGATTACGGCATTAGCAAACATTGCCTACCCGCTCAAGGTGCGAGGCGTCCCCGCCCAAGAACGCCGCCTACGGGTTGAACGGCTACTGGCGACCTTTGATATTCGGCTGGATTTAAGTCGCTATCCCTACCTATGGGGTGATGAATGCTCGTCAGTCGCGACTACTCGCCGCCAAAGTAATGGGAGCCAGCCCCTGGGATATTTTCAAAGATGTGCTGTTTTGGGAAAGCCTGCCGCAAATTTTTATCGGCCTGCGCACCGGAATTAGTTTGTCCCTGGTGATTGTGATTGTTGCCGAAATGTTTATTGGCACAGAAAACGGGTTAGGGAAGCGCATCATTGATACCCAACAGTTACTCAACATTAAAGATATGTACGCCTCGATTCTATTAACAGGAATCATGGGGTATTGCCTCAATATGTTGTTTCGCTTTACCGAAAAGAAAATTGTTCATTGGAGCGGGAGATAAACCCATGACCGAACTCAATAACCCGGATGTAGTTGCAGAAATTTCTCAACTCTATAACAAGTACGAAGTGGCCCTCTGTCATAATGATGTGGCGACGCTGAATCAGTTTTTTTGGGACTCTTCAGACGTGGTGCGCTTTGGGCTGATGGAAAATATCTATGGCAGTGAAGCGGTTCGAGAGTACCGACAGTCCAGACCTGACCTGAAACTCAGTCGCGAGATTTCTAAGTTTAAAGTCATGGCATTTGACCACGAAACAGCGATCGTGACTCTGGAATTTTATGGTGGTATTGTTGGTAAACCTGCGCGTGCAGGCCGGTTAACCCAGGTTTGGAGACGCTTTCCTGATGCCTGGAAAATCGTCTCTGCCCATGTTTCTTGGCTGCCACAGCTCTAAATTTTGGGATCTCCCTAATTTCTGTACTGATGTGATGAAAATGATGATTTAAGTTTGAGTGGCTCGACGCGGGGGATCAGCCTCCGGGCGGTAGGGGCGTTGAACACTGTGACCCTGCGATCGCGTACTTGAGATCTCTCAATTTGGCGACTGAGATGCCGAAAGTGAGTCGTTTGATGTACCCGTCAAAATGCTGAGGTTGTGGCATACTTCCATCATTTCGGAATTGAGAACATTGAACATGAGAGATTTAGCACCTGAAATTGTTCGACAACGACTGCTTATCGAAGGCCTCTACTCTGTCGATGTTGACCGGGAGTTCGTGGAGGCATTTCTGCTTGGTGTAGCTGCGCATCTCGACCTCAGACGTTACGGGAGTCCAATCATTCATGCTCCCGGCGGTCTTGGGAAAGAGGAAAATGAAGGGTTTGATGCGTTTATTCCGCTCATCGATTCGGGAATTTCACTATATGTTTGGAGTGCGACGAAATTTTTTGCTGCTGTGCTGTTCACCTGTAAGGCGTTTGATACGGATCAGGCATTGAGTTATACCGCAGAAGCCTTTAGGGCTTCAGAGATAGAACATAAGCTGTTTTGACGCTAACCGCTGCATAGACAATAACGACGAGATCAAGCACCACGATCGCTCAGTGATGCAGCGCACCTCACAAGGCGATGCAGTGGAAACAGATCAGCGTGGAATACTGCCGTACCCCCTAGCTAGGCAAGAGAACAAAGCGTTAGGCTTAGATAAAACCAAACAAAAAATAAGCAAAAATTGGGGATTTTGATGATCGATCAAGCAACATTATTCACATACTTAGTGATCCTGCTGGGGTTTGCGTTTATTCCTGGGCCAGCGGTGTTATTGACCTTAGCTCGTGCCAGCAGTTCCGGCATCCGGGTTGGCTTAGCCACAGGATTGGGGATTGCCGTGGGCGATGCTCTGCATACCGTGTTGGCGGTTGTCGGAGTCTCTGCAATTGTGATGACTTCAGCATTGATTTTCAGCGTCGTTAAATATCTTGGTGCCGCCTATTTGATCTATCTAGGTGTGAAAGCCATCGGCGAAAAGGTTGATCCCAAATTACCGACGGCGACCAATGCTCTGGATTCCAAAACAGCATTTCGACAAGCTATTTTCTTGGAGGTTTTGAACCCAAAATCGGCGATGTTTTTCTTGGCCTTTTTACCGCAGTTCGTCAACCCTGAGAATGGTTTTGTTGCCGTTCAACTCCTCACTCTCGGTTTGCTCTTCGTTTGCGTGGGCCTTCTGAGCACCGTAACGGTTGCCCTCGGTGCGGGTCATGTTGGCCGGTTTCTCCGCCGAAATCCGGTCGTCTCACGCTGGCAAAATAAAACGGTGGGGGGCCTCTATTGCGGTCTTGGCATTAAGCTTGCTTTACAAGAGCAATAAAGGTCATTCCTAGCACGACACTTCATGAAATAGGGTGGGCGATCGCTCATCCTGCTAGAATGGCACAGCTCAAATTGGGCTTGAGCGTAGGGTGGGTTAGGCGGCTTAAACCCAGGCACTGACTGTAACCCAGTTATCCGCCGTAACCCACCGATCAGGGTGTGCTACTGCATAGAAAGCCTAGAAGCCGTCGATGATCGCTTGGGCGAATTCGGAGCATTTCAGGGGCTCGACGCGGGGGGTCAGCATCCGAGCGAGGTCGTAGGTGACTTTTTGGGAGGCGATCGCACTCCCCAACCCTTGCTTAATCAAGTCCGCCGCCTCTTGCCAGCCCATGAACTCCAGCATCATCACCCCAGAGAGGATCACCGAACCGGGGTTAATCCGGTCGAGGCCGGCGTGTTTCGGGGCAGTGCCGTGGGTGGCTTCAAAGATGGCGCAGGTGTCGCCAATGTTCGCCCCCGGCCCCATGCCGAGGCCGCCAACGATCGCCGCCGCTGCATCGGAGAGATAATCGCCGTTGAGGTTCATCGTGGCGAGGATCGAATATTCATCGGGGCGGGTTTGGATCTGTTGGAAGATGCTGTCGGCGATGCGATCATTAACCATCACCTTAGTTTTCCATTTCCCGTCGCCGTGGCTGTCCCAAATGCTTTCGAGCACCGATTTCACCTCATCACAGATTACCTGTTGCTTTTCTGGGGTGAGGGAGTCGTAGCCGGGGTCGATCGCATGGGCATTGGCTTCGATGGAAAGATCGGGATTGGCTTCTTTATTGCTCAAAATCCAAGATTCCCGCTCGGTGACGCATTGCTCGCGAAACTCCGTGGTAGCCAACTCATAGCCCCAATCCCGAAATGCCCCTTCGGTGTATTTCATAATGTTGCCCTTGTGGACGAGGGTCACCTGTTGCTTGGCAGGGGGCAGGCGCAGGGCGTGGAGAATGGCACGGCGCACGAGGCGTTGGGTTCCGGTTTTGCTGATCGGTTTGATCCCAATCCCGGCATCGAGGGGAATTTGTTTTTTGCCATGTTCAGGGGTGGCGGGGATCAGGTCGTTGTTGAGGTAGGCGATCAGTTTTTGACCGATTTCGCTACCTTCGCGCCATTCAATGCCGAGGTAGATGTCTTCGGTGTTTTCCCGATAGACAATGATGTCGAGTTTTTCGGGGGTTTTGTGGGGGGAGGGAGTGCCGGGATAGTAGCGACAGGGACGGACGCAGGCGTAGAGGTCGTTGATCTGCCGCAGGGCAACGTTGAGGGAACGAATGCCGCCGCCGACGGGGGTGGTGAGGGGGCCTTTGATGGCGATGCCGTATGCTTTGATGGCGGTGAGGGTGTCTTCGGGCAGGTATTGATAGGTTCCGTAAAGGTCGCAGGCTTCGTCACCGGCATAGACTTTGAACCAGTGGATTTTGCGATCGCTCCCATAGGCATGGGCCACGGCCGCATCGATCACCTTTTCGGTGGCGGGCCAGATATCAACCCCCGTGCCATCGCCACGAATAAAGGGAATAATCGGATCATTCGGCACGATGGGGTTGCCGTTTTCAAACGTAATGGGGGTGCCAACGGTCGGGGGAGTGATTTTTTCGTACATAACCCTTAAAACTTTGGATGCAGGTTGCGGCTCGGTGAGCCTGGGCTGATTGTCCCGAAGCTCCCATTAAAACGCTGAATCAAGGATTACGCAACTGAAAACCTTAGGCTGAATTTAAGAATTCCGCCGGACTTAATCGTAGATAAGAAAGGTTCCCATCTTTAATGATCTGCCCAGACCATGAAACTCTGGCCAGATAAAATACGTCTGTTAGCCGTTAAGTGAGCCTGTTGTGTCGCGAACGTCTTCAGCCGCGTCCATCTAAGCCCGAATCCTGCACCTTGAACGAGTTGAGTAATTGCCCTATATGAAACGAATTCTTTTGGTTGATGATGACCACACGCTCCGCAATAACTTAAAAGACTATCTCGAAGAGGTGGGCTATCAAGTGGAAGGGGTGAGCGAACCCCAAGCGGCGATCGCACTGTTGGAAAAAACTCCGCCGGACTTAATCATTTCCGATGTGATGATGCCGGCGATGAATGGCCTGGAGTTTTGCCGTCAGGTGCGGGCTGTTCCGTCGGGGCAGTTGATTCCGTTTATTTTCCTGTCGGGTAAAAACGAACTCGAAGACCGGATTCGCGGCCATGAGATGGGGGCGGATGACTACATGACGAAGCCCTTTGTGTTGCGGGAATTGCTGGTGAAAATTGAGGCGCAGTTGGAGCGATCGCGCCGCATCCACAGTGAAATTGTCCGCATGATGCAGCAGATGAGCGGGACGGCGGGCATCCAGTCCACCTCCCTCGGCATTGAAACCGCCGCCCCCCCGGAACCCCTCCCCCTCACTCCGGCCGAAGAGCGGGTCTTTTGGGAAGTGATCCAGGGCTTCACGAACAAGCAAATCAGCGATCGCCTCTTCATCTCCCCCCGCACCGTCCAAAGCCATCTCAGCAACATCCTCAGCAAGCTCAACCTGGAAAATCGCGCCCAACTGGTAAGATTTGCTTACGAACAAGGGCATCGCGCCCCCCAAAGCCATTCAGAGTCCTAAGCCCCCGCCTGCCCGGAATGTCAGCACTGTACACCTTAGATCGGCTCCAAACTGCGATCGCCACCCACCCCGACAAGATGGGCATCGGCATCGAGGCCCTGCTGGCCCTGGGCCGCGTGGACCGGGAGGACAAGGACGAGCCCTTCAACATGACGGTGCTCGCC
>CAZCWE010000163.1:0-2773 GCA_964502285.1 uncultured Spirulina sp.
CTCCCTCGGCGGAATTCGTCATCCCCCCCCAAGGTGAACCCCGCCTCACCCAAGTGGGGCAACAGGTGTTTCGCGGCGCGGGTCGCTACTGTGGGGAATTGGTGAGCCGACAATCCCACGCTCAGCCCTGGTATGACACCTTGGTCGCAGCCGGGTTCGAGATTGCCCACCACCTCCAAGCCCAGGGCTACCAAGGCCATTTTGATCTCGACAGCATTGTGGCCGATAGTGGGGAGTTGTATTTGCTCGAAGTGAATGCGCGGCGCACGGGTGGGACACATCTTGATGATCTGGCGCGGTGGTTGTGGGGGGATGATTATTTGGCGACCTGGGTGCTGCTGAGTGTGGCAGGGGCGGACAGTGGCGCGGTGCGATCGCTGCCGCAGTTGTGGGAGCGGTTAACGCCTTGGCTGTATCCGCGTGCTGGGGGTGACGGCGGTGTGATTGTGACCCATACGGCTCAGCTTGAGCAGGGGCGTTGGGGCTATGCGATCGCGGCAGGATCGGAGGAGGATGCGATCGCGTTCCAAACCCAGATCCACACTGCCCTCGCCTAGCCATGGCGCACGGCTTGGATTAATTGCTGAACGCGGTCGAGGTCTTTATCCCCAGGCGATCGCTCCACCCCACTCGACACATCCACCCCATCGGGGTGCAGTTGCGCGATCGCCGTCGCCACATTTTCCGGCGTTAAGCCTCCCGCCAACAGCCACGGACAGGGGGGCGCGAAGGTTTGCAAACTGCCCCAATCGAGGGTGTGCCCTGTGCCGCCGTAGAGGTGGGGGTGATAGGCATCGAGCAGCAGGGCATCCACGAGCGGCAGATAGTCGGACAGGGTGGTTAAGGTTTCCGGCGATCGCACCCGCACCGCCTTCCAAATTGTCACCGTAGGGCAGGCCTGACGCAGTTGCCGACAAAACTCCGGCGACTCTTCCCCGTGGAGTTGCACCCCGGTGAGTTGGCCCACCGTCACCCCGTCGCAAATCTCCGCCAAAGGCGCATTGACAAACACCCCCACCCGCTCAATCTCCGGGGGGATGGCCTGGGCGATCGCTTGAATTTGGGCGGGGGTGACATAGCGGGGCGACGCGGCGACACAGATAAACCCCAGGGCATCGGCTCCGAGGTGCGCGATCGCTGCCCCCTGTTCAGGCTGGGTGATGCCACAGATTTTAATCCGGATGTCCTTTGACATAGCGTGTTTTGGCCCCCGATCCTGATGTTAAAGATTTGTGTCTGAGGGTTTCATTTTATTGCTAAAAATCGCACCTATCCAGCGATCGCGACCAATTCTTCGTATAGTTTCCACAGTTTACGCTGTCTCAACGATTACAAACGGATGATTTAAATGATGCCTATTTTACTCACGGCCACCACCGTTTCTTGGAATACCAACGTTGCGTTGACCATGATTTTATGTAACGTTTTAGCGATCGCGATCGGCCGCTTCGCGATCAAAAATCCCGGTCAAGGCCCCTCTCTCCCCACCAGCAAGCCCGGTCTTTGGAACAACTTTGGGTTTCCTGAACTCTTGGCCACCGCTAGTTTTGGTCATATTCTCGGAGCCGGGTTAATTCTCGGCCTGGCCAACGCTGGCGTGATCTAACGCCTGACCGTGAAGGGCGCGATCAACGCAATAGAGCATCACCATTCCTGCGAGAATGGGGTGCTCTATTTTTTGTGGGTGGGGGGAGGTAGCACCACATCAGAATCGGCCAAATTCACAGTAATATGAGGAAAGAATCTAGCCTTCGCTTTGACTCCATCCGCGTTTGGTGTAACTCTAAACCCATTGGTGCCGTCGCCAAACGTTAGATTCTCAACACAGAATCCATCTCTAAACGGTACACTCAGTCACGTTATTCTCCTCAATCTGTTCTGACCATTATCCGCGTTAGCCATTTCATCCCGAAATTCTAACAACACATGTGAAGCCGGATTAGCGTATGATTCAATGAGCATCACAAGTCATCCACAGATGGGGTGAGCAGAGTAAACTTGGAACTAGGAAGTTAAGCACTTGGACCAGCTCTATGAACTCCAATGCCCCCGAAGAGTTAAAAGATAACCCGAATGCCGAGGTGAACCTTTCCA
Source organism: uncultured Spirulina sp. (assembly GCA_964502285.1). Taxonomy (GTDB): domain Bacteria; phylum Cyanobacteriota; class Cyanobacteriia; order Cyanobacteriales; family Spirulinaceae; genus Spirulina. Next base: position 2,095 of record CAZCWE010000163.1, read on the forward strand.
CAGCCGTCATTATCTTAACCTTGCTCCATCCTCTTCAGGCTGTCCCTGTACAGAGTTGGACATTTGACCCCGAAACCGTGATCCGCATTGGTCGATCGACGGACAATGAAGTCATTCTCTACAGTGCTGTTGTTTCTCGACATCATGTGGAAATCCGCCCCGGCAGCAGTGCCGGTTGGGAAGTCGTCAATCTCGGTGCCAACGGAACTTACATTGACGGGAAGCGCATCACTAAAATCCCGGTTTCCGATGGCATTATTATCCGCCTTGCGAGTTCTGGCCCTCAAATTCAAATCCGCATCGAAGAAGGCGAATTTGACGAACAAGGGCGACGGCGTGCCAAGCGTCCCCTGCCGCCCCTGGGTGAGGACAAGTCTAAAGACACATTGATTACCTAAGCGCACGCCGAGGGTTAACCGTGGGGGGATTGCCTCTGTTCTTGGGGCTGTGGCTAGGGTGGCTGTGGATGCGATCGCGCCCCTGGCGATTGGTGATCCTTGACCTTGCCCTGCTGTTTGGGGGGTGGATTGTCTTGAGCACGGAAGTGCTGAGTCTATTCCAAATATTGACCCCGAAGGCGATCGCCCTCAGTTGGGTCGCGTTTGGTCTGGGGGTGGGAGCCTATGCGCTGCAAACGAGACGACGGCGATCGCAGAGTCCAACCCCATCCCTCGCACCC
>CAZCWE010000163.1:2783-7387 GCA_964502285.1 uncultured Spirulina sp.
GTCCTGCTGGGGGGCATCGGGTTAATTCTGTTGCTGTTGGGGATCATGGCGACGATCGCCCCTCCCAACACCTGGGATTCCATGACCTATCACCTGCCCCGGATCATGCACTGGCTGCAACAGGGGAGCGTCGCCCACTATCCCACTGCCAACCTCCGCCAACTCTACCAACCCCCCGGCGCAGAATACGCGATGCTCCACCTCTATGCCCTGTGGGGGAGCGATCGCGCCTTAAATTTCGTGCAGTGGTGGAGTGCGATCGGCTGTCTCGTCGGGGTGTCTTTGATTGCCGAACACCTCGGCGCAACCCGGCGCGGCCAACTCTACAGCCTCGTCTATGTCGCCACCCTGCCCATGGGCATCTTGCAAGCCACCAGCACGAAAAATGACTATCTCTGCGGGTTTTGGCTGGTGTGTTTTGCCTACTTCACCCTCGTGGCGATGGGGCGCGATCGCCTCACGCCGCCCCTCCTCCTTCGCCTCAGTGTCAGCCTCGGCCTCCTTTTCTTCACCAAAAGCACTGGCTATCTCTTCGCCCTCCCTTTTGTCATCAGCCTCTTTATCCGCCATTGGCAGATTTTTCGCACCCCAAAAATTGCCTTCCTGTTCCTCCCCTTCGTGATTAATTTGGGCCATTATGGGCGCAATTTTTTTGCGTTTGGATCAGTCTTTTTTACCGGCGATGATCTTGGCACGAATCAACTCTTCACGCCCCGCGCCTTCCTGTCCAACCTCATTAAAAATATTGCTCTCCACCTACCCATTTCCTATACCACCATTGCCCCCGTCCACAACATGATCATTGCACTTCACCAAAAAATTGGTATTTCTGCGGATGATCCTCGTCTCAACTGGCAAGAGTCTGCATTCAATGCGACGTTTTCCACCTCAGAAGTGACCGCAGGAAATCCGCTGCACTTTTATTTACTGATGATCGTCCTTTTAGTCTTAGGATCACGGGCTAAGTCTCTATGGATTGATCAGAAGATTTTGATGTTTTATTGTGGTGCAGTGGGTGGGGGATTTGCCCTCTTTTGTGGTCTGTTGAAATGGCAGGTTTGGCATAGCCGTTTACATCTGCCGTTGTTTATTGCGATCGCGCCTGTCGTCGGTGTTGTCCTGGATCGCTATTTTAAACCCCGTCTTGCGTTATATCTTTGCTTTGTATTGCTTGCATCATCAAGCTTTTGGCTGCTGTGGAGTGAGACAAAACCCGTGGCCTCCCGCAGTAATATTTTTAATATCCCCCGCCAAGAGCAATATTTTATGACGTTGCCCTATGCTGCAAGCTATCAAGAAGCCGCTGCCTATTTGAATCAAACAGGCTGCGATCGCATTGGGCTCTGGATGGGGTCTGATGCGTGGGAATATCCCCTTTGGGCAATGTTAAAAGAGCAGCCCAGAGCGATGCCCCAATTGCGGCATATTTTTGTTGAGAATGAATCAAAACGGTTGGATTCTGCTAGGGAGAAATCGGACGCGCCGATCTGTGCGATCGCGCAAATTGGCCCCCTCCAAGCACCGCCCATTCCGACCCCATGGGGTGAGTTTGATCGGGTTTGGTCGCCTCCGAGTGATGCGCGACAATTGGTTAATTCACAACTGCATATTTATACCATCAGTGCAGAAAAAATGTGATTCGTGATTAGTGAAGTTGAGGCAGAAAATTTAACGGTGTAGCGATCGCTAAAAAATACAAATAGAGGGCTGAGCGGAGTCGAAGTCCGGCAGCTTATAGCAGTAGTCACAAGGTTTAGGACATCTAAATATTGATTTTTGAATAACCGAGGGCTGAGGGTCGTCGTTCGCGCAGCGTCTCCGCAGGAGATAGCCCAGCCGCTTACCCTTCGACTTCGCTCAGGGTGCGCTGATGGGAAACCCGGTTGCTTACCCTTCGACTTCGCTCAGGGTGCGCTATTTCGTGCTGGCTAGGGCAGGACATTTAGCGGCTAAGGAGATGAGCAAGGGGGTAAATTGATGATTTTGAACTGTTGAATGCGGTGGTTTTTGGTGTCTGCGACGAGGACTTGACCGTCGGGGCTGACGCTCACACTCGCGGGACGATTGAACCGTCCCGGTTTTAAGCCTGCCTTGCCAAAACTGAAGAGGGGATTGCGATCGCAGCCCATCACTTGAATGCGGTTGTTGTGGCTGTCCACGACCCAAAATCGCCCGTCTTCATCGAGGGAAAGGCCCGCCGGGAATGAAAATTCCCCCAACTTCTGACCGAATCCGCCCCACGCTTCGATGAACGTGCCGCGATCGCCAAACACTTGAATCGTATTTTTCTGGCTATCCGTGGCATGAACATTGCCCTTCGGGTCAAAATCAACACTGTCCAACTGGAGGAAACGCCCCGGACGCACGCCCCCACTGCCCACCGTGTAGAGATAGTTCCCCTTGTCGCTCAGGACTTGGATGCGTCGGTTATCGGTATCCATCACCCAAATGCGATCTTCGGCATCCACTGCTACGCCGCCGGGATGCAGAAACTCGGTATCCCCAAAGCCCGCCGCCCCGATCTCAAACAGAAATTCATCCTGAGCATTGAAGACTTGGACGCGGTTATTTTGGGTATCGGCCACAATCACCCGTCCTTGGCTGTCAATGGCTAGACTCGATGGGGCGCGAAACTGGCCTGGCTCAACGCCTTTGGTGCCGAGGTGTTTGAGGAATTTCCCCTCTGGATCGAAAATTGAAACGCGGTTATTGGCGGTATCGGCGACCAGAATGCGATCGCGGCTATCCAAGGTCACATCGCTGGGGTCGCGAAAACTCCCATCGCCCCACCCCCATTCGCCAAATGTCCTCACCCAGCGCACAAAGCGAGGCGAGTCATCATCCTCCGGGTCGTCCTCGTCTGCCACGGCGATCGCTAAATCCACAAATTCCGGCTCCGCTTCCGGCGGTCGATGGTAGCATCCCCCCAAGAGGACAAGACTAAACGCCAACCCCAAGCACAGCCGTTGGACGCGAGACGGTGACCGGGTGATCCGTTGCACCAGAGCACCGGAATGCGACTGAAATTGAATCGATTGCCGTGGGGTCATGATGTTAAGCAAGGAAGCATCCGTTTCATTCTAGGCAGGGGATGGGGTTGATTTCAGAGCAAAAGAGAAGCGATCGCGGTGCGATCGCTTCTCTTTTTTTTCTGATTTTGACAAAATCGCGCCAATCCTAGCGGTTGCTGCCCGCACTAAACACGCGGGGCGTATTCACCGCCGCCCGGAACGTTTCCACGGATTCATTAAAATCAATCGGCAACACCGACACCACATTCTCGTGAGGACGGGGAATAATCACCCAGGATTCCAACACCCCACCGTAGGCATTTTCCACCGCTGCGATTCCGGCATCCATCGCCGCTTTCACTTCCGAGACATCGCCCCGAATATTGACGGTAAACCGCGCACTTCCCACCCGGATATAGCCCACAAGGGTGACTCGTCCGGCCTTGACCATCGCATCAGCAGCGGCTAACACGCCCGGAAAACCCTTTGTTTCTAATGATCCAACTGCCTCTGGCATTCTTGACTCCTGTAATTGATTGATAATTGAGACTGACTCATCACTGAGACTGACTAAAACCCTGAACCGTTCAAGGCCGCCATGGTGCGCCGCTGATCCATTGTCTCATCTGAATGGTTCCACCGCTTCAGAATAGTCAATGGGGAGAATGGACACCACGTTTTCTGGCGGGTTTGGCACGATGTAATAGGTAATCACTTCGCCCCCGTACACATTCTCCGCCGCCTCAATTCCAGCGGGGTGAGCGGTTTTGACTTCTGAAACCGGGCCCCGAATCGCGACGACAAAGCGTCCACTTTCGGCTTTGTCGCACCACACCACCGTCACTCTCGCTGCTTTGACCATGGCATCTGCTGCGGCCAAAATTGCAGGAAAGCCCAAGGTTTCAATCACACCAACCGCTTCTGGCATGGCTAAATAAAAAATAAATGTAATGATTTGCCGATACGTTCTTCACTTTACCTTAATCTGGGGGCGATTTTGGGAGAATTTGATCCCTAGGATTGGGCGGGGTCAAAGGGCTCTAAGAGGTGAACAAACTGGTTCAAATGTTCTAGGATTTGCCGTTGACGTTGAGTGATCGCACCCTCGGTACGGGCCGACTTTAAAAACATCAATTGCGTCTCTAATAACCGCATCAGACGGTGCATTTCCGTCACAATCGACCGCGATTGAGCATCCAGGGATTCGAGATCTAGACGCAAAATTGTAGTCTGGTATACTTGTTTGACCTCAAGGAAACCCGTCTGCACCATTGAGGCACTGAGGTCAGGCAGAGTTAAAAACTTTCTTAAATCCAGTAAAGGTTTTGCGATCGCTGCATATTGTTCACAATTAAGAGGAGACGGCATAATAGAAGTACCTTAAACACCATGACATTTTGTAACGCAAGATGAGGCGGCATCTCCCGTACCGCCCCCCATCCTGACAGCAACCATCCATTCATTCCGATTGCCTGTCTCGTCGTTATTATTTTTCACTGCATCGGCTGCATCGTCTTGCCGCATCTACCCTCGTCAACGCTACCGACTGGATCGACCCCAATCGAACCAACCGGCACTATTCACCATTACCGA
>CAZCWE010000163.1:7397-7931 GCA_964502285.1 uncultured Spirulina sp.
CACAATTAAGAGGAGACGGCATAATAGAAGTACCTTAAACACCATGACATTTATTAACTAAACATTGAGGCCGCATCTCCCGTACTCGACCTCAAAACCGCAGGCATCATACATTTATTTACTGATAGCCCTGCCTCGTCATTATTCTCACTGATACGCTGCACCGTCTTGCCGCATCTACCGTCTTAACCCCCACCGACTGGATCGACCCCAATCGAACCAACCGGCACTATTCACCATTACCGAGTGTATCGTGTTATGAATCCCCCCCTCCTTGCCCATCCCAGAGATTCAGCCACACTGCCATCATCAGGACAGCTACCCACCGATATTACTCTACCCGATTGGCTGAGTACTTGTTTACTGTCCTATGGCCATCAAGCCAGTGATGACACCGCGCTAATCTGTCACGCCTTCAACTTCGCCTATGCGCTCCACGAAGGACAATACCGCAAATCTGGCGAACCCTACATCGCCCATCCGGTGGCGGTCGCCGGATTGCTGCGGGATCTTGGCGGTGACAGTGCGATGATC
>CAZCWE010000163.1:7959-8714 GCA_964502285.1 uncultured Spirulina sp.
ATATCCGGGTGATCATCGTCAAATTGGCCGATCGCCTGCACAATATGCGCACCCTCGAACATCTCAAACCCGAAAAACAGCAGCGCATCGCCCAAGAAACCCGCGACATTTTTGCCCCCCTCGCCAACCGTTTAGGGATTGGGCGGCTGAAATGGGAACTCGAAGATCTTTGTTTTAAATATCTCGAACCTGAGGCCTATCGCAATATTCAAGATCTGGTGTCGGAGCGGCGGATTGATCGTGAAGAACGGATCGAAAATGTGGTGGAAATGGTGCGCCAACGCTTAACCGATCTGGGAATCGGGGTGGTGGAACTCCAGGGCAGACCGAAACACCTCTACGGCATCTATAAAAAGATGGAGCGGCAGCATAAAGCGTTTACCGAAATTTATGACATTGCCGCTGTCCGGATTATTACCGAAACGAAAGATGGCTGCTATCGAGCGCTCTCGGTGGTGCATGATCTCTACCGTCCGATTCCGGGGCGGTTTAAGGACTATATCGGCTTGCCAAAACCCAACCGCTACCAGTCGCTGCACACCTCAGTGGTGGGAACAACGGGGCGACCGCTGGAGGTGCAGATTCGCACCTTGGAAATGCACCATATTGCCGAATACGGGATTGCGGCCCATTGGAAATATAAAGAGTCAGGAGGCAGCACGGCGCAGTTGTCGTCCGATGATGAAAAATTCACTTGGTTGCGGCAGTTGCTCGAATGGCAGAACGACCTCAATGATGCTCAGGAATATGTGGAG
>CAZCWE010000164.1:0-8676 GCA_964502285.1 uncultured Spirulina sp.
GCGATCGCGATCGCTCGCCATCAAGTCCATGCCCGCAAGCAATTAGTGGTGGTCACCTTCACCCGTTCCGCTGCGGCGAATATTAAGCAAAAAATCCGAGCCACCCTCCAACAGTTAAAACTCACCGCTGGGGGGTTTATGGTGCAAACCCTGCATGGGTTAGCGTTGCACATCGCCTCGCGCCATCCGGAGGTGTCCGGGGTAGACCTCAACACCATGACCCTGATCACGCCAACCCGCAGCCATCGCCTCCTGCGGCAAGCGGTGGAACAGTGGCTGCGAGAGCATCCGGAGCAGTATCAAACCCTGTTGCGGGGGATGCAGTTTGATGGGGAAGCGACGGAACGGCTGCGGCGGCAGTCGGTGCTGCGGACGGAAGTGTTACCCAGTCTGGGCAAGACGGCAATCCATGAGGCGAAGAGTTCCGGGTTAACGCCCGCCCAACTCCGCGCTGCCAGTGCGGCGGTGGATGACCCCTACCAGACCCTGACGATCGCCGCCGATATCTACGCTCACTATGATGCCTTGATGCGATCGCACCATCTGATCGACTACGACGATATGATTCTGGCGGCGTTGCGGGTGTTGGCCCATGACCCGGTGCGTACCCTCTGGCAAGAGCAAATTTTCGCCGTGTTTGAAGATGAAGCCCAGGATTCTTCCCCATTGCAAGCGAAACTCTTAACCCTCCTGGCCACCACCCCCGATCAGCAGCACCGCCATCTCGTCCGGGTGGGCGACCCGAACCAGGCGATTAACTCCACCTTTACCCCGGCTGATCCGGTCTATTTCAATCAATTTTGCGATCGCTGTCAGACTCGCGATCGCCTCACCACCATGGATCAATCCGGACGCAGCAGCACCGTGATTATTGAGGCGGCGAACCGGATGCTGTATTGGGCCTATGACCAATGTGATCCCCAACAGTTGCCCCCGCCCGCGCAACTCTTTCGCCGCCAAGCGATCCGCCCTGTTGCCGCCGATGATCCCCAAACCGATGCCAACCCGGAGCCCACGGGGGCAGGAGTGGAAATTCACACCCCGCCGGATGTCAACGCCACGGTGCAGGCCATTGAACAGGCCGCGATCGCCCACCTCACCGCCCATCCCGACCATAACGCTGCCATTCTCGTCCGCGAAAACCGTCAAGCCCACTTCCTCGCCCGTCAACTGACCCCCAGCCTCAAAGCCCGCGACATTCCCGTTTACGATGTCAACGCCACCCAACGCCACAGCAAAATTCCCAGCGACATCCTCAAGATCCTCCGCTTTATCAATCGCCCCCATTCCCCCAGTCACCTCAAAGACGCGCTCTCGGTGTTGGAAAAACGGGATTTAATCGCTGCCCAAGATTTAGATGCCCTTGCGATCGCCCCTGAGCAATTCCTCTATCCCACTCCCATCGATCCCCCCCTCGTCCCCGCCGCTGTCATTGCCCAACGCCACTGCACCAAACTCCTCCGCGCCGGCATTGAACTCCACCCCTACGATCTTTTGTCTTTCCTCGGTCTCACCCTCCAATACCAAGCCTCCGAACTGGCCACCCTGCAAAAACTCGCCGAGCGCCTCTTTCAACAAACCGCCCGCCAACGCACCCTCGCCGCGATCATCGATACCCTCCAAGACATCGTCACCGCCGAGCAATTTGAAGCCGTCGAAGAAGACAGCGATGCCCGCTACACCCAAGCCGGACAACTGACGATCATCACCATGCACAAGGCCAAGGGCCTCGATTGGGACTATGTGTTTTTGCCGTTCCTCCATGAGGATGTGATTCCGGGGGATGCCTGGATTCCCGCTGGTCAAAAGTTTTTAGGGGACTGGAGTTTGGCCGATGTGGTGCGATCGCAAATCCGCGCCTTGGTGCGACAGGCTGAGGATGATACTGTTGCCCCCTTACCTCACCCTCACGAAGCGTGGCAGATCGCCCAACGTCTGAAAACCGCCGAAGAATACCGCCTCCTCTACGTTGCCATGACCCGCGCCAAACGCTTGCTGTGGCTGGCTGCTGCCCATCAAGGTCCTTATCGCTGGAGCATGGTGCAAAGTCAAGGCACGATCAACAAACTCAATCCGAAACAACCCTGTCCCGTGCTGCGGGCGTTGCGGTGATGGACAGAACTTACGCAAAAATTGCTGAAACTATTGAAATTGCGTGATCAATGCGTTGCTGAAACAACACGATCACGCAGGAATGCGTAAGTCCTGATGAAGATGGATGGCGTTGGATGCTCGCCCGCAAAAAGAAAAAAGGTAGAGCCTGTCTACCTTTTCAGATTGTGTTTGTGATGAAAGCCAGCCGCAGGCCAGCACTGTTAGCCGAAACGGCCACTGATGTATTCTTGGGTTTTTTCCTCTTTGGGGTTTTGGAAGATGATTTCGGTGCGATCGTATTCCACCAAATGCCCTACTTTCCCACTGCCATCAGTAGCATCGGCATTGTAAAACGCGGTCAAATCAGAGACCCGCGAAGCCTGTTGCATATTGTGGGTGACAATCACAATCGTGTATTGCTGTTTGAGTTCTTGGATCAGTTCCTCGACTTTGAGGGTGGAAATGGGGTCAAGGGCGGAGCAGGGTTCATCCATGAGAATGACTTCCGGGGCGATCGCGATCGCCCGCGCAATACATAACCGCTGCTGCTGTCCCCCCGATAAAGCCAGGCCACTCGCCTTCAGCTTATCTTTCACCTCATCCCACAGCGCCGCCCGCCGCAGAGAATCTTCCACCAACTTATCCATATCGCCGGTGTAGCCATTGATCCGCGCTCCAAAGGCAATATTTTCATAGATGGATTTCGGAAATGGATTTGGCTTTTGGAACACCATCCCAATCCGGCGACGCATTTCCACAGGGTCTACTTTCGGTGCGTAGAGATCCTGACCATGGAAGGTGATTTTGCCCTTAACTTTTGCGCTGGGAACCAAGTCGTTCATCCGGTTAAAGCACCGTAGCATCGTACTTTTACCGCATCCAGACGGGCCGATAAACGCAACAACTTGATTATAGGGAATGTCTAATGAGACATCCCGCACGGCTAACGATGATCCATACAGTACCGAAACACCTTGGGCCCGTAACACGGCCTCTTTGACGAGATCAGGGGGAGACGTTGTGGGGTAAAACATTAGGACTCTTGAGAAAAATGTGACAGGATAACTAGATTTATGAATGTCCGGCGATGATGGACGATTAAACCCCTCACACCCGACGTTGCAACTTGTTTCGGAGGATGACAGCGATAGAATTCATCAGCAGCAAAACCGCTAATAATACAATAATGCCCGCTGCGGCATTATCATGAAATTCCGCTTGGGGTCGAGAAATCCAGTTGTAAACTTGAATCGGCAACACCACAAAAGAACTTTGCAGGTTTTCCGGCAAAAAGGAGACAAAGGTTAACGCCCCAATCATAATCAGGGGGGCAGTTTCGCCGATGGCGCGGGACAAGGCGAGAATCGTACCGGTTAAAATGCCTGGAAAGGCGATGGGCAGAATTTGCTCCCAGATCACCTGCCAGCGAGTAGCGCCGAGGGCAAAGCCCGCTTGTCGCAAACTATCCGGAACGGCTCGCAGGGATTCGCGGGTAGAGACACTAATAATGGGCAGGATTAATAAGGTGAGGGTGAGAGCGCCAGAGATGATGCTGCGCCCGCCGGTCAAGGGTTCCATGACGCGGACGAAGACTTGCAACCCTAACAGACCATAAATAATCGAGGGCACACCCGCAAGATTATTAATGTTAATTTCAATAATCTGGGTCAATTTATTGTCTTCGGCAAATTCTTCGAGATAGATGCCAGAACCAACCCCCAAGGGAAAGGCAATGACTGCGACGGTGACCATAATCCAAATGGTGCCCCCCAAGGCTGATAAAACCCCGGCTTGTTCGGCTTTTCGGGAAGGAAAACTGCTAATGAATTGCCAATCTAAGCTTCCAAGACCATCGGTTAGGACATCAAACAGGAGGGTTGCGAGGACTGCGATCGCAATCACCACCGCCAGCCACGTCAAGGTCGCAAAGATCGTATCCAATCGATAGCGACTCGACAAATTACTGTTGAACTCTGAAGCATCCGGTGCAGAATCCGGCTGCTTCGACAAATCAAGGTGTGTCATTCGTATTTCTCCCGGAAACGGCGCACAAACCAAAAGCTAAAAATATTGAGAGCCAGGGTGAGCACAAAAAGCGTCATCCCCACCGCAAAAATCGTCTCAAATTCCAACGAGCCCGCCGGAGTATCTCCCAAGCTCACCTTGACGATATAGGCCGTCATCGTCATCACCGGCACAAAGGGATTCACAAAATCTAGATCCCAGCCAATAATCCGTGGATTTTGACCCGCCGCGAGAGTCACGATCATCGTCTCGCCAATCGCCCGCGAGACCGCCAAAATAACCGAAGAAACAATCCCCGACAGCGCCGCCGGCAACACCACAGAAGTAATCGTTTCTCGTTTGGTTGCGCCCAGTGCGTAAGAGCCATCCCGTAAACTACGAGGCACAGAGTAAATCGCATCTTCACTCAGTGACGCAATCAGGGGTGTAATCATAATACCGAGCACAACTCCCGCACTCAACGCATTAAACGCCTGAATATCGAAAAAATCTTCCCACCCTGTGATGCCCGCCAGAAACTCAGCTCCACTTTGCAGCAAAGGAGTCACAAACAGCAGCGCAAAATATCCGTACACCACAGTCGGAATTCCCGCCAGCACCTCCAAAACAGGCTTGAGAATGCGACGAGTTTGATCACTGGCATACTCACTCAGACAGATGGCCGCCAACAACCCCAAGGGTACTGCTACCAAGATGGCAATTCCTGATGTCATCAACGTGGCACTAATCAAGACCAAAATACCAAACTGAGCACTATTAAACTGCGGAGTCCAGCGCGTATCAGTGAGGAAATTCCAAAGGGGGACTTTTTGAAAAAAGAGCCAAGTTTCAAAAATGAGCGTCATGACAATGCCAATAGTAGTGGCAATAGAAATGAGCGCAAAAATCAGAAAGATTGTACGAACAACGTTCTGAATGAGCTTGCTTCGTTGGCGATTCGGACGCCACAAACTAACATCAGATCGGGAAAGATTGTTGGCCATCACACATGGATTAAACAATAAAAATGCTGGAGTTTTAGTCAGGTAATGAAGATCTATTCACTCAATCTCAGTGGTGGTCAAGATCTGGATTGCCACCCATCAAGGTAGTCCTTAAGCGTTAAACGGAGGAGTCAGGTTAAATCAAGTGACTCACTTCACTCAACCCGACTCCTGGGCTACTAGAGTTTGTCGGAGAGTTTCACCCCAACCGAGGAACCACCCTCAAAAATAGAGCCAATCGTCATCTCTTCAACACGCGCCACCACTCGTTCATGAATGTCAGCGGGAAGTGCGACATAGCCAACCTCTTCAATCAGAAATTCGTTAGCCAAATCCAGATGGAAGTTAACAAAAGCGGCAACTTCCGGCTTGGTTTCTAACGCTTCTTTTTTGACATAGAAGAAGATGGGCCGGGCTAAGGGGTTGTAGGAACCATCCGCGATCGTTTCTAACGTTGGGATAACACAGTCCCCATCGGAATTTTCGATCTCAACAATTTTGAGCGAGTCTTTATTTTCTTCGTAGTAGGCAAACCCAAAGAAACCAAGACCGCCTTCATCAGAGCTGACCCCTTGGACGATGATATTATCATCTTCGCTCGCCGTATAGTCACCTCGGCTTTCCCCTTCTTCGCCCGTAGTGGCATCGGTGAAGTAGTCATAGGTTCCAGAATCTGTCCCAGGGCCATAGAGCACCAAGTCAGTTTCAGGATAACCATCCCGCACTTGGCTCCAGGACACCACCTCCCCTTCAGCCGCAGGTTCCCACATCTTGCCCAGTTCTTCTGGCTTCAGACAAGTTGCCCAATCATTGCTAGGATGCACAACCACCGATAATCCATCAAATGCCACCGGGACTTCCACATATTCGATTCCTGCTTCTTCACACAGCGCCATTTCTTCTTCTTTAATGGGCCGCGATGCATTGGAAATGTCGGTTTCCCCAGCACAGAATTTCTCAAATCCTCCCCCCGAACCCGATACACCGACGGTGACTCGCACATCAGGGTTTTCCGCCATGAATTCTTCAGCCATGGCTTCGGATATTGGGAACACGGTACTGGAGCCATCCACTAAGACCTCGCCACTTAAGCCGCCTTCCGCTGCGGCATCTTCACCGGCGGCACTGTCAGCACCATCAGTAGGGGTGGAGCTTCCACAGGCAGCAAGGGCTAGGGTGAGGACAGCGGCTGTCAGTTGAGTTGAAACGCGATACTTCCGAGAACTAAATGTCATAACACTCCTCTGTTGGGTAATTCTTTACAAGCACAATGGTGCTAAATGATTAACGGTTTACGAGGTATCCTCTTGAATACACTTCCGTGAGCAGTGAATCCTTCTTACTGTTACTTTAATTACATTTATCTTGTCAAATAAATTGCGGTTAAATAAACGTTAAATTGAGGTAAAGATTTGGTTATTGAATAAAAACACGAGTCTTGATTATTTTTTGAAATAACAGTTTTTTTAAGAAGCAAGATAAAAAGTAAAGAGTTTACTACCAGAGAAATACCTCACATCACAGGCTTAGCTCGCGTGTCATGAGAAAGCACGCCGGGGGTGTTGCTCCAAGATATTAAGCAAGACCAGCTCACGCTGATCCTACAAGAAAAAGGAGAGTTGCACGTTAAGATTAGGTTAATGATTTTTGAATATTAGAATAAGAAACTGCCTGATATTCCTTGCTTCTGAAGATCAAATATCTCAGACTATCCCATCGAAGATAAGCAAGACAGGTTGGTTAGGCAATACCCGATTTCTTTGGCTGACTTCAGTTGTAGTTGACTTTGCATGGTTTCAAGCTGTTCATTGAAATCTTCTGGGACGACAGTACTAAACAAAAGCTGATTTTTGAGCTTGTTGACGATCCAAGGACGGGCTGTTTCAGATGGTTTTTGAGGATTTTCAACTAAACAATACATCTTAAGTGCATTCTGGTCTGACAGGGTATGATGCGTTGTCAATTGCTCGATATCGTGACATAGCTTTTCGGTCAATTGGCCAATAATGTATTTGATTAGGACAGGCTCAAGACTAAAGCATAAGCTCCCGACATCAGATGGCATGACTTCGAGGAGCGATCGCCGCTTGAGCGATTCCAGTGCTGTCACAATTTGCGAAGTCGATAACGCACTGAATTGCAGGTACTGGCGAAGCTGCCGAAGATTGAGCGGACGATTCGCCAGAGCAATCCAGTTGATGATGATTGATTCAGAGTCTGAGAGCCGTTGGAGCTGCTGATAAAAAATACCGGGCATGATGTCTCCCAACACGAGTGTGCTTTGACTGAGAAACTCGTCTAGTTGCCCGCCGAAGATTTCACGAATTGTGTTTGCCATGAGCTTCAGAGCTAAGGGATGACCCCGATAGAGCTGAATGAAGTCATGGGTTCCGCGTGCATTGATATCAAATCCCTTGATGGCTAACACCTGCTTGGCGGCATTGAGGTCTAGTCCTCCGAGCTGAAAGTCTCGGACGGGTAGATTTTGCCCTGTGAGCGATGTCAGGTCTCGTAACTTTTCTCTGGTGATCACAACCACACAGCTTTGATGTGATTCTTGCCCGATACGCCGAAAGAGCTCGCGATAGGGCTGGTAGTTCACTTGGTACTGGCCTGCTAACTTCCCGCTACAGAGGATTGTTTCCACATCATCGAAGATCACAAGACAGCGATATTGCCGCAATGTATTTAGGAAGTGATCTAAGGGAACGTCTGGAGAGGTCGCTGGTGGCTGGCCCAGAAATGTGTTGCATTCATGGAGAAGTTCCTGAAGGGGAGGAGCCCGTCGCAGCGATCGCCGCACAACGAACTCAAACTGACTCTCCAATCGCTTGGCGAACTGCACTGACAACGACGTTTTCCCAATACCCCCCATGCCGGACAGCACAATTAAACGGCAGCGATCGCCCCCCGCCCAATGCTCTAACTCTGCTAACTCCTCAGTCCGTCCATAAAACTGTGAGCCATCAATTGTCTCATCCCAATCTTGCTGAGAGCCCCCCCCACCATAATCATTATGGCGATCGACCACATCCTCCCAATCCAAACCCAACACCTGGCAATACGCCTTAAAGGCATGAGCATTAATCGCTGCCTTCCCTGATAAAAATCGCTTCCACGTCCCAAGCGAAATCCCATAAGCATAAGGTCCACCCGAATCCCACGCTCGACCCGGCTCAAGCAAATAACTCGCCGCCACGAAACATGCATCATCCTCACCATTCCATCCCCAACCACGCTCCCGACGAGCTTGTTGAATCTGAATCAACCCAAACCGAGATGCTTTAAGCGTTGCCACCGTACTTACCGTCCTAGACTTGAGAGCTCTTCCTAATCTCAGTATGCGGGCTTCGATTCTCAGCGTGAAGATAGGAACAAGTATCCCAACATCCCACCACACCTCCAAGAATGCGTACATTGAGACTACTCAAAAATCATTAGACCTAAAAACAAAAAAAAATAAATCCCTCAAACACCTTGACATCAAAGGGATTGAGAGACTCTTGAGAGCCAAAGTTCAAAAAAACCTGCGGAAGGGGGTTGACAGTCCAAGGGAGGATAGATATATTGATAA
>CAZCWE010000165.1:0-4100 GCA_964502285.1 uncultured Spirulina sp.
TCCCCCCGGCACGGCAATCTCAACACGGGTCGTCTGATTGCGGTGGGGGCGGGGGGCGTGTTCGCGATCGCGCTCTTCGGCTTCTTAGTCAATCAACTGTGGCAACTGGTGTTCAATCGTCCGGCGGACGTGATCGAAGCCCCGGCCCCGGAAACGTCTCCCGTGCCGCCCCCGGAACCCGTGGCCCCGCCCCCCGCTGAGACCACCCCCGCCGCAATTCCCGCCGCCGAGACTCCCCTCGACCTCGCCACAGGAGAAGACATCATCCAAACCTGGCTGAATGTGAAAGCGATCGCTTTCAGTGCCGACCACGACACCACCGAACTTTCCCTGATTTTGGCTGAACCCATCCTTACCCAATGGCAACGCCTCGCCCAGGACTTTGAAAACCGCAACATCTATCGGGAATACGAGCACACGGTGGAGGTGGAAACCGTCAACACCGACGACACCAACCCCGACCAAGCCGTCATCGAAGCCTCCGTGCGAGAAGTGGCGACGGAATATCAAAACGGTACGCCCAACGAAGAAGCCTCCTACGATGACAATCTCCGGGTGCGCTACACCGTGAACCGTGAGAGCGGCCAATGGTTGATTCAATCGATGGACGTGTTGCCCTAGACCCACAAAAAAAGCCCCCGCCTTGATCCTCAGGGGAGATGAAGGCGGGGGTCAAAAATCAGGGTGCATCTACCATTCCTTGGTTCTCTGGCTGCCGGGACTGATCCGGACAACTTTGGATCAATACGCTACGGTAGAGCGAAGTTGATCCCCCTAGCATCGATGCGAATCCTGATTTTTCGGCTGATTAAAATCCTGTCCCCTTGTTTGATCATCAGCGCCCTCGGTTTGGAAGCCTGGCGGCTGTATGCCCAATGGATTGGCGCGACCCTCCCTGCTGGGTTGACTCCTGTGGTTTGGATTGGGCGGGTGGCGATCGCTGGGCATTTGATCGAAGGGGGGATTGCGATCGCGCTTTCCCCCTCGCGCGGTCAACGGGCTATTCCCTCTGGCCTCTATACCTTTTTCACCGGCTTTGTGGGCCTGGTCGAACTGCTCGAACGCCCCCGCCTCACCCCGGAATCCACCCCCGGAGAGGCTGCGATCGCCCCGGACTAAAGCGTCACCCAGTCCTGAATCCGTTTCAAATCCGGATCGCCAGCTAGATAGCCAATGCCGCGATGGAGGTGGAGGCGAAACTGTTGCGCCAGGGTCTCCGGGTCGAGGCTGAAGCCATCTTCAAAACAGCGTTGTTTGAGGGCAATCAACAGCACCTCGGCATCCTCGCCGCCAAAGGTCGCCCAGGTCATCTCTAAATTGCTATCGGCGGGAATCGGCACGGGCGACGGCGGATGGGATTCAGCCAAGGAGCGACAAAACGCCCAGCGACAGAGAATATTCCATTGGTCAATTTTGGTGGTGCGCTTCAGTTTGATCAGGTGATCTTTGGCGGTTTGGCTGAGTTGGATGCGGTGAATGGGCGGCTGCATGATAATTCTAGGGATTGATTTTTGAAAACTGAATCATCTACTGATCGAATCGTTGCAGATCAACTTCAATGAGATTCTCAGGGTTTTTACTCCTTTCAATGGACTCTAGAAGCCTAGATCGATTGGCATCTGACTGTAACAGATATGCTGTTTCATCTTGTTCATTTTTATCAACATCAACATTGTCTTGGTGGAGTCTTAATAGGTCATCAATTTCCGCTTGGTGTTGATCGTAATAGGACTGTGTGATCAATAAATCGAAGGGCGTTAGGCTGGGAAATTTTGTGAGTAGCTCGTTGGTATCTGCCCCTTGTTTTTGTAATGAAATAATTGTCCAAACCGGGATACGTGTATTGCGAATGCGGGCATGTCCCCCACAAATACCGGATGTTTTTTGAATGGCTTGCAGGGCGAATGCATTCTGAAAGGTGTTGTAGTCTTCAGGGGAGAGGGCTGCCACTGCACCTGCTAAGGATTCAGCTAGTTTTTGATTCATCACTCCCTCGTTTAATGCTGCTAATGCTGTTGATTTTAGCTCATGGTTTGGAGGTGTTGACGCGCTCTAACGTGTGGAAATACCCAGGCGCGATCGCACTCTGTCGGGTGGTTGGATCGTAGTCGATGCGGTATTCGCGGGTGATGGTTTGGTTGTGGCGGAGTTGTTTGACTTCCACTGCGCCGATTTCGGTATCGGTGGACAGGAGGATGACTTGATGACTAGCCACGGGAAAATATCGCTCAATTAAATTGTGGCGATGGGAGGAATCTAAACGGCCCAAGGGGGTATCAATGGCGACGGGTAAATGGCGACCGGAAACGCGAGCGAGTCCCCATAAAAACGCCGTGGCGAGGATTTGTTTTTCCCCGGCGGAAAGGCGTTTTTTTGGAATCCTTTGGCCGGTGGTGTCGTAGAGGGTGAGGGTGAATTTTTCGGTATCGACAGTGACGCGGCTAATGAAGTCGGTTTTGCGGAGGAGGTAGCGGAAACATTCGGTGACGGCGGATTCTAGGTGATCCACTTTGCGGAGTTTGAGGCGATCGCGGAATTCAATGAGGGTGTTTTGGACGCGATCGATGGCTTTGAGAATGTGCTGATCATTTTGTCGGGCGACGATCGCATTGCTGTAGTTCAGCAGTTGGGCTTTGCTGTGGTTGAGGGTGTCGCGGAGGTGTTTCACGGTGTGGTCTTGGGCGTGATAGGCGGCAGTGAGGGTGGCATGATGGGCGGCGGCTTGGCTCAGGGTCGCGCCGAGTTGGGCGTATTCTTCGGGGGTGGCGGCGGCGGCGAGTTGGCGTTGGGTGGTGTCGATTTCGAGGGCGACGAGTTCGAGGCGATCGCAGATTGTTTTCACTGCTTGTTGAGCGTCGGGGAGGCGTTGGTTGAGGAGATAATCGAGGCGTTGGAGGGTTGGGGCATCGAGGTTTAAGTAGGGGTGAATCTGAGCGATCGCGCCTTCGCGTTGGGCCTGGGCGGTGGTGATGAAGTCGCGGAGGTGTTGTAAGGATTCGGGGTGAATCTTTTGGGTTTTCGCGAAGGCGAGGAGGGCGCGATCGTGGTCGTTAATCTGTTGGTGAGCGATCGCAGTTTGGGCGGCGTTGAGTTCCGTGTGACCCTGTTGCCGCGCTCGTTCTAAGAGGGGCGCAATTTGCCCCAAGGGTAGGACTTGGGCGGCCCATTGCCGGAGCTGGTCTTGGTGGTGTTGGGCTTCTTGATGGAGTTGGTTGAGTTGGCTTTCGAGGGTGGCACGTTGGGCACTAATTTCGCCGCCGCGAATGTTAAACATCTGGGTGGCGATCTCTAATGCGTTGGCGGCTTTGTCGATTTGGTTTTGCAGTTGGCCGAGGTCTTGGTAGGCTTTTTGATAGGCTTTTTGGTGGTGCTCAATCTCCTGCTCTAGCTGCTGGAGTTGGTCTTGTTCCTCCTGTTGGGCGATCGCTTTTTGTTTGCGATCGCGCAGTATTTTCAAATCCAACCCCAAGCGATCGGGCAACTCTAACCCCAGCAAGGATTGAATCGCATTGATCACATCGGGGGGCGGTGTCTCCTGTTCGGCAAGTTCTTTAATTTGCTCCCCATCAAAGAGGAATAAATTAGAAATTCCCAAGGGTAATAAATCTTCAATCCGTTCGTCCCAAATTTTCGCCAAGGCCTGATCGGGAATTTCGGTTTGGGTGTCGAGATGGGTGGTGAAAACGCTTAAGGTTTCTTTGGGGGTGGCGTGGTTTTCCCAGGATCGCCGCAGGCGATAATGCACCGGCTCCCCGATGAGGGCGTGTTCAAACACCAGTTCGATGGCGGCTTCTGCGTTGGGGGCGGTGTCGTGGTGAATGCACTGTTTTAAAAAGTCGCTGTAGGCGAGGTTGCCCCGGTTGGAACATTGGGCGCGTTGGCCGTACAACACGAGGCGCAGGGCATCCATGATCGTGGTTTTGCCGCCGCCGTTCATGCCGCCGATCAGGATAATCGGCTGGGTGGCATCGGTGGCGAGGTTCAGGGTTTGGCAACCGGCATAGGGGCCAAAGTTTTGCAGGGTTAAGCGTTGAAAAATCACGATTTTTTCCCGAATTTTGCGTCGCCCCAGGTGGTGGGTGGGTCGTTGGGTTGGGCGT
>CAZCWE010000165.1:4110-8672 GCA_964502285.1 uncultured Spirulina sp.
TTCATAAAACTCATTGCTGAGCATATTGAGTTGTTCGATCTGCTGCTGAAGCTGCCCCGTCAGGTTGTCGACCAGCTGGGTTCCTTCACCTGCCTGTTCGAGTTGTTTTACGAGTTCGCTTAGTTTTTCCACAACCCCATTTTCATCTTCTGTCAGGGAAAAATGAGCTGCCTGCATGGCCTGTTGGATGGCTTCGGCTTCGGTGCGGGAACTGGTTTTAAAGCAGGCTTCGAGGTCGTCAAAAATCCCGATCCGCTTGCCTTTGGTGCGATATTTCCGCTCGGTGTCGAGAAGTTTGGCCATCAGTTCGAGGTGCATCGCGTCGGGGCAGAGTTCTTCGAGGACTTGCCATTCTTCAGTGCCCAGGAGTCGCGCTGTTTCGCCTTCGGGGAAGGGGAACGGCTCGCCGGTGCTTTCGGCATAAATCCGGGGCAGGCTGTCTTCAAATTCGTGTTTTTCTTCGAGCCAAATTTGGCGAATGGCGTGGAGTTCTTCGAGGTCGATCAGGGTGATGTCGCGTAGGTGGGGCGGGGCGGTGCGTCGCAGTTGGGTTTGGGTGGTGAGGACGCGCCGCAGCCAATGTTCGCGCCATGGTTTGGTGTAGGGGCCGGGGATCGGTTCGGGTTGGGTGGTGCCGTTGTCTTGGCG
Organism: uncultured Spirulina sp.; assembly: GCA_964502285.1. GTDB lineage: Bacteria > Cyanobacteriota > Cyanobacteriia > Cyanobacteriales > Spirulinaceae > Spirulina. Next base: position 4,759 of record CAZCWE010000165.1, read on the forward strand.
ACGTTCAAAGATTTGCACGCCGCCCCAGATGCGCCGAAAGTCGCGGCGATCGCGATCGTCTTCTACGTCTAACTCGTTGCGAATGTCGAGGAGGGGTTCCATCCATTCTTTGTCTTCGTCGTTTTGGATCATGGCGGCCATGGATTTGTCTTGATCGACCATGGTGCAGACCCAGCAGCCAAACCGGGAGTCGCCGCAACTGGGGGTTGAGGTGTCGATGACCATGGGGCATTCGTTGTCGGCGGTCGCGCCACGATACAGGGTGAAGAGGTCTTTGTTGCTGTGGCCCCAGGGGTTTGGGTATTGGTTGAGATAAATCCACACTTCATCGTTGCTCCAGTCTTCGATGGGGGTGTAGATCAGGGAGTTGGGGAGGCTGGCGTTGGGGGAGAGGCGATCGCGCAGGCGTTTTTGGGCGTGTTTGGCCATGGTGGCGGCGCGTTTGGTGCTTTCGGCTTTGCGCGTGCCGAGGACGAGGATGGTTTCGCCATGTTTGCGGACGGTGTCGCGGATGAAGCGGTTGGCGGGGTTGATTTTGAGGCGTTCGGTACACCAGCGGAATTTTTGGCGGGGGGCGGGGTAGCCTTTGCCGATCAGGTTGACCCAAAAGGTGTCTTTGATGATGGGCTGAAGCAGGTGGGGTTCGATGGGGAGGTTTTGGGTGTGGGCGGCTTCGCGCATCCGGTCGAGGGATTGGCGCACCCAGGCGGAAACGATGGGGTTTTCGACGCGGGTATCGGTGGAAATGACGTGGATGGTTTTGGTGCGTTGTTCGGGGGGAAGGAGCGCGATCGCATTCCAAATCAATTGCAGCGTCGCGCCCGAATCTTTCCCCCGGAATACCCCACAAGCCACGGCGTATCATCACTAAAATATAGGCTTTGAATGTCCTGGGTTAGGGTTTTGATGGCTTCGATTAGTTCTGAAACTGTACGGTTTTGATGATGTGATGGTTGCATTAGCTTGTACTTGGATGAGCAGGGCGACGAGTCGAGCAACGAACCGCGCTAAGTTCGCCGTCAAAATGTTCGTAAAGGGTTTCAAGTTCTGCCATTAATGGATCAGCTTCGGGGTCTGCGGTAACGGTCGCAACCTTCAACAGGGCGCAAACCTGGAGCGTTTCGCCGTTGTCCCAATAGCGCAAGGTCGGCACATACCCAAGGCTTTCTAACTTCACAAGAGCATCAGCCGCGCCCATTGTGGTTAGGGTAGACAGGTTAACGAATAAGTAAGAGTAACCGGGTTCCGGAATGCCGATTTGATAGCGATTTAAGCCGATGAATTGAGCCATGATATTAACGAGCAGAATAAAGGTAACAGTCCCAAGTTTTACCATTGCGAGAGCGTCGCACCACTCGCACCAGCCGAACACCCAGCCCCAAACTTTGGGAAATTGCCTGACAACGTCTATAGGCTTCTGATTCGCTATTTGCTAAAACCGATTCTGTCCACTCTGTCCCCACGTCTTCAGGATCTTCGAGGATTTCCGGGTCTTCCCCTTCGATGCGGTGGGGGTCGATACCTTGGGGAACCGGAACGCGGATCACCTGGCGATTTCGCATGATCTCCCAATACAACGCCCCACCAATCACAACCACCCCAATCACACAGGCCGGATTAGCCGCACATCCCAAAACTGCCGCCGGGATCGCCGGGTTTGCTTGTGCTTTTTTAGGGGCGATCGCACTTGTATAAGTGAAGATGAAGAGCACGATCGGGGCAATAATTCTATATTTCATGATCTCAATATTTCCCCTGTAGCTTGTATGCCATTCCTGGTATTTTTACGACCTTGCACATTTCAAAAAATGCCTTTTTAGATTTGCTATCCAGAACCAAAAAGGGCTGCTTCTTTTTGTTGCGTCGAATTTTTGCAGTTAAATGAAATTCTGATTTCAGTAAATCTGCTAAAAATTCAACTTCATCGTCTGAAAATGCCATTGTGTAGAAATTGATTTGCTGAGAAGAGCAGCCATCATCACAAAACCAAATCAACAAAGTAAATAGAGAAAAATATTCTTTTACAATCTCTTTTGGAATAATCTTTACCCCATCTCGATACCATAGTTCATACCATTCTGTTAAAACAGGATGTACAGAAGTTCTCACCCAATAGCCTTGGTAGCGTTTTCCTGATTTGACATGAGGCGCAGATAGACGCTCGTTAAATGTGCAGTGAAAGTATTGTTTTAAAAAATAATATTTTGATTTGATGTATTCTTCGTTGCTGCCCCCTTCTGCATACCGTGCGTTTTTCTTATTCTTTTGTCTCTCCAGCGAACCATCCCCCAACATCGCACCAACTAAAAACTCAAATAAAAAGCGGTCGGGTTTCTTCCCCTTATAGCTGAGGTAATGTGCTTGACTTGTCGAGCCTTTACCCCGTTTTTCTCGCATTCGCTCCGTCATGAGTGGAGCGTTAGGGTATAGCTCCCGATATTGGGGAAGCGTTAAATCATGTTTTTTAACGTGGGCGTGTTGAATGACTTCAAACCGTTCGCCACACACTTCACAGGGAATTAACTCTAAGCCCCTTTGCTCTCGTTTATATCGCCGATCCGCACGGCGTTTAACATCACCTTCTCTTGCTTTTTGTAAGATGTAGGCTTTTTTGCACGCTTCAGCCTCACAGGTCTTCGGCTGAACGCCTTTTGTATATACGGTCGTGATCGGTTGACCGCAGATCGCACAATCTCCATTCATTGCAGTGTATCCATTTATGACAACACTCAACACAATACACGCTGTATCCAAAAATGGCAACATTTACGCCAAGCCCGACCTCTGACACGATCAGAGGCTATGGGAAGAGCAGGGCAAGCCCTCCGGCATACACTGGAGCAGCACAAAATCAGCCAGAACAAACTAGCCGTAACCATGGGGATCGATCGCCCCAAGGTGCATCGCTGGTATCACGAGAAAATTGACCCCACCGCTGAAACTGTGGTGGAAATCGTGATCGCACTCAATAAGTTAGACTCGGAAGCCGCGCAGACTTTTGTTAATCAATATTTGATGGATTTAGTTAAATTCTCTAAAAACTAAACTTGATAAGTATTCTCATAATGCCACTGCAAAGCGTCGCGGCTAGGGTGGTTTCTAGAATCAGCGGGAAGCAAGATTTTTGAATTGTCAAATTGCTTTAAAAAAGGTGGGCTTTGTTCGCTTTCGTGTAAATTGTTATCTATTTCTATCTGATAATTTTCGTTAATTCCGAACCAACCGCGATCAAATGCCCAGTGATGGTTTTTGCAGAGCGAGAGGCCGTTAACGATGCGATCGTCGTGGAACTCAGAGAAGGGGCGGATGTGTGCGCCGTCTACAATGCCTTGGCCGTTGGGCGCGATGACTTGGAGCCGACACAGGGCGCAGCGTTGCTCATAAATCGACACCACAACCCGCCGAAATGCCGCATCTCTGACGATGTTTTGCTGTTCGTCTTCAAGGTCTTCAACTCGGTAGATTGTGCCGCCGCTCTCCTTGAGTCGGTTTTGCCAGGTTTGAAACGCATCCACTTTAAACAGTTTGGGCAACTGATCCGACTTGTCAGAAAACCAAGCATCGATCAGCGTATTGATCAACGTGTGGCGAGAGTTTTGATCACACATTAACAAAAATAGCTCATCATCCATATATGCGTAGACCACCACCTTTTTAAGCGTTTCTAAACTTTTCGGTTTAAAACTAGAAAGAATGTCCTCTAGTCCGGCCTTGGTGCGAAGATGCCAAAACTTATCGCCCTTGAGATGATAAAACGGTAAATACATCTGAGAATGATGATTTTCTGAGCCTAAATAACTCCAATATTTCAGAAATGTGGCAATCAAGCCAGGGCTTGGATAGATACGATTTTGTGTAATTTCGCCGCGTTCGATGAGTTCCGCAACAGCCAATAATAGGATGGGTTTATGGGG
>CAZCWE010000166.1:0-8198 GCA_964502285.1 uncultured Spirulina sp.
GATAACAACAGAGCAGAATTCCGGTGATGGGGGGGAGCGCGTCTGTGAGGGAGGGGGCTAGGATGGCGGTGAGGATCAGCAGTTGCGAGAGGATCAGGGTCGTTTTGACAGCGGGTTCAATGCCTTTGGCTCGAACGAGGTTGAAATATTCGCGTTGACCCAAGAACACAATCACCATGAAGCCGACCGTGAAATACCAGCCACCCGCAAAGATTGAGGCCAGGGCCACAATAATTGCAACGATCGCACTCATGATACGAGACCAAGGCATAGAGCAGTAGGGGGAATAAAGAGAATGGTAGGTTAAAGGAATCTTATCAGAACTTTAAAAATTCGCGGCACTCCCAGGGTGAGCTAAAACGCCAGATAATACATGAATTGTGCGATCGCGTCCGGGGAGAGTTGCAGGCGATTTTGGAGATCCGCCAGGGTGCGATAGGGGCCGTTTTGGGTGCGATCGCTGATCCAAGCCTGAGCCAGATCCGGACTGAGGCCGGGAATTTGGCAGAGTTGCGCGAGGGTTGCCGTGTTGGGGTTGACGCGGGCCGGCGCGATGACGCTGTCGGGATCGCGATAGACAAACTGCAAGATGGGCGCGAGGGGCGTTAGACGCTGCACCGGCACACTCAAGGCCGCAGCCAGATCCTCCAAGCAGAGAAATTGCACCCCGCTTTGGGTCAGCGACACCAAGGCGCGGGCTTGGTGAATCGAAATCCCCGGCAGGCGCAGCCAATCGTCTACGGTGGCGGTGTTCACATCGATGTGAATGCCCCATTGGGCAGCGATCGCCACATCTGCCGCTGACTGGAGGCGGGCGTAGGGGTCGCGTTCAAGGCGCGATCGCAATTGTCGCTGTTGGGGGTTTAACGTCTGTTGCCACTGCTGCACCTTCGACCACCATGCTGCCATCACCACCTCCTGAAACTCTGCCCGTCAGATTAGCGTATCGGGTTTTCCTCTGAATCGTAGAGCGTCTCCGCGATCGCCGCCCGATCCATTCTCGCCAAAACTGCTAAATTACGACCAACAGGTTGATTGCCGATCACTATCACGTCAAATATGATGCGTTCTCGTCGCCACCGTCAGATGATTTTAGGGGGCTTGCTCCTTTTCGGGCTCGGCAGTTGTGGGGCGACTCCTCCGCCCCATGCCACCGCGCCCCAGGTTACCCCCACCGTTACCCCCTCCCCCACGCCCAACGCCCAAGGAAATGAGACCGCGATCGCCCCGGCTGAAGCCGATATTTGGTCACGGCTGCGGGAGGCCGACACCCATTACTACGTGCTGATGCGCCATGCGATCGCCCCCGGCAGCGGTGATCCGCCTAATTTTGCGATCGGGGACTGTTCCACCCAGCGCAATCTATCGGAGGAGGGCCGCGAGCAAGCCCGACGCACCGGGGCCGCCTTTCGAGCGCAAAATATCACCGTTCAGCAAGTTCTGTCCAGCGAATGGTGTCGTTGCCAAGAAACCGCAGAATTGATGGATCTCGGCCCGGTTGAAGCCTTTCCGGCCCTGAACTCGTTTTTTCAAGACCGCGCCCAAGGCCCCGATCGCATCGCCCGGCTGCGGGAATTCATGGTGAATCAACGCGAAGAAGCGGGGGTGACGGTGTTGGTGACGCACTTCGTCACGATCGCAGGCATTGCCGGCGGTGGGGTGTCCTCTGGGGAATTGGTGGTGATGCAGGTGAATGACAACAATGAGCCGGAAGTGGTGGAAAATATCGGAACCATCGCCAAATCCGGCTCGGCCGAGATTCCCACCTGACCAAGGGGGGTTAGGAGGGATTGAGCGGAGGTACAGGTTCGAGAACGGTTGTGTATTAGCCGTAGCTCCCTAGCCACGGGAATCCTCTAGATCATAGCCTGATCATCCTCTGGGGCCGTTTTAGGGCGCGTCGATCAGTTGGCGGCGTTTTTGTTCAAACTCCAGTTCTGAAATGAGGCCTTCTTGGCGCAGTTGTTCGAGGTCGCGTAGGGCCGCTGCGATCGCATTCATCCGCTCCGGGTCAAGCTGCGTCATCGCCGCCCCCGCAGGACTCCGCACCACCCCATCATTAAACCGCTGATCAAACCAATCCTGCTCACTGAGCAAATACCACAACGCCTCAACCCCGCTGGCAATATGGGGAATCGGCAACCAAAACAGCGACAAATACACCACCCCCCACAGCGGCTGACGCAAATAAAACTTATGCAGCCCCGCCAACGGAACCCCCGGCACAACCCCCACCAGGGCCAGCAGCACCGCAATTTTGGGACTCCGAGGCTGTTGCCAGAACTGTGTCAGCGTGCTTCTGTTCATTGATTCCATGTTGACTGACCCGGTGGTCGCTATTCTTGGAGGACTGTTTTCGAGACAATCCGGGTTTTTTTCCGATCGCTCTCGGACAACTCTGCCCCCGACTGCAAACAGGTGGCACTTTTTTGCAAAACCGTAGCCGCGCTCTGATCCCCTAGTTGTAATGCGGTTTTGGCCGCCGTTTGCAGCATCGTGGCAGCAGCAGCGCGATCGCCCTGTTGTAGTTTGGTTTCGGCGATTTGGGTCTGGCGATATTTGGCCAGGGCCAAAATCGACTTTTGCACGGTGTCGCTGGGCTGGGCGGTGTAGGTGTCTTGCACTTCGGCATAGACCGGCACTCGTTCGGAAAGCTGGGCGGTTTGGCCGGTGGTGGGGTCGTCGTACTGCACCTGCACTGAGGCGATCGCCTGAGAACCGGGGGACAACTGACTAATATACAAATTCGCCAACACGATCCGCTCGGCTTTCATCAAATCCCCCAACCGCACCCGATAGGTGGGCGCGTCGGCTGGGTCTACGGTCAATTCCACGGTTTCCGGGGCGACTTGGGCGATGGGTTTCAACTCCGCAAGGCGAACCCCTGGGGCGAGTTCCAAAATTAACGAGGCATTGGTCAACCCCACCGACTGCGCCCGCGTCAACAGCCGGCCAAACTCTTCCCCGGCCTGCTCTGGGCTTTCGATGTACACCATCGTCCCCCCAGCGGTATCGGCGATCTGCTCTAAAACATCTTGGTTCCAGTGGGCTCCGAAGCCGAGGGTATTGAGGGTGATGGTGTAGTCCGAGGCGAGTTTGGCGAGTTTGAGGCAGCGATCGTTATCGCCGTGCTCGTTTTCGCCGTCGGTGAGGAGAAAAATCTGGGAGGCGCGGTCTTGTTTGCCCTTGGCGGCTTCTTCAATTCCCAGTTTCATGCCTTCATCGATCGCCGTGCCACCTTCCGAGTTCAGGCGTTGCAGACGGGATTTGATCGTGTCTAGGTCGTCAACGGCTTGATTCTCCACAAGGGTTTTGGCCTTGTGGTCAAACGCGACGATGGAGATGCGATCGCTGGGCTTGAGGCGATCCACGAGTTCGAGGGCCGCCTTTTTTACGGTTTTGAGGGGCGCACCATTCATCGAACCGCTATGATCCAGGACGAGACATAGATTTAAAGGAATGGCATGATCGTGGTGTTCAGCGATCGCAGCTAACGAAATGGAGAGTTGCCGTTGGCTACTCGCTTGATGAGCATCAACGTGGGAATCATTGAGGAGGGGTTGTAGTCCAACTTTCATGGGTCAGCGCAAGAAGAGTAGTATCTTTTCAGGATACGCGATCGCTTTTCGGAATTTCGCACCGTCGCCAGACGCGCCACCACTTTTTCAAAAATTCAGCAAATACGGCCAGGATATTACTGAAGCTTCATCAATGCCAGAAATTCTCTCCCTACAATGGAGGGTAGGGCTGCCCCATTAACCCTTGTCCACAACCCATGGCTCTTAATGCACTCCTTGAGATTCAACACCTACTCTTAACCCACGACAGTATTGATGCTTGTTTAGACGAAATCTTAGTTATTATCGGGAAAATTGCTGAGGTTGAGCGGGTGTGCTGGTTTGAGTGGCAAGGAGAAGGGGCTCAACCGCTGGAGTTTCACTTGCAATCGCAGTGGGCCACGACCGCAGCGATCGCCCTTCCTGACCATCACGAATCCTTAGCGACCTGGCCAGAACCCTATCAACCGCACCATTGGCACACGTTCCCCCTGCCGCTGACGAATGCCCACCTGAAAAAGTTCCCACCCAGTTTTCAAGATCCAAACCAACAGGCAAGCCTGATTTTGCCCCTCGTCATTCAAGACCAATGCTTGGGGTATCTGCGCTGCGATCGCCTCCACCTCTCCCCTGACTCTCCCCCCACTCCGCCAGCAACCGCCTCCCCCTGGAGCGAGGACTGTCTTACCCTCATGCATCTGGCTACCCAGGCCATCATTCTTCGCCTGGCCCAGGTCTATACCGTGCCAGACTGCCCCCCAACCCCCACCTCATTTAGCGATCACTTCTTTACCCAGTCGGTTGATCCCTGTTGTGTGGCCGGGTTTGACGGGTATTTTAAACAGATCAATCCGGCCTGGCTGGCCCTCACCGATTACTCGGCCGAGGAACTCCTTAACCAGCCCTACCTGAGTTTTGTCCATCCTGACGACCAAGATGCCACCACCAACGCAGCGACCCGACTGATGCAAGGGGAGGGCCTCTGGTCGTTTCAAAATCGTTACCGATGTCGGGATGGCACATACCGCTGGTTGGCGTGGAATTTGATTGCCAACCAAGAGGATCAAGTCATTTACGCGATCGCCCGCGACATCACCCACCAAAAAGAAGCCGAATTTCTCCAACAGGAAAGCCAACAACGTCTCGAAGCCGCCCAAGACCTGGCTAATGTTGGTGATTGGGAACTGGACATCATCACCGGTCGCACCACCTGGTCGCGCCAACTGTTTCGCATCTTTGGCCTGAACCCGGACAATGAACCCACCCCCACCAAAACCCTGCCGTCCTCCGCCTTTGTCCTCCGCGATCAGTACTGGGAATTCATTCACCCGGAGGATCGCGATCGCGTTGAACTCGCCATGCAAACCGCGATCCGATCCGGCGAAGCCTACGAACTGGAATATCGCATCATCCGCCCCGACCAAGACATCCGCTATCTACTCGTGCGGGGACAACCCACCGTCAGCCTCTACGGCCAAGTCGTGCGGCTGTTTGGGACGGCCCTGGATATTACCCATCAAAAACAAGTGGAATCGCGCCTCAGCAATCGCTTTGCCCTCGAACAATTGATCACGGGCATTTCCACCCAATTTATTAATCTGGATTGGGCCGATATTGATCCTGAAATCGAAAACGCCCTCGGCAAAATTGGGGAATTCATCAGCATCGATCGCAGCTATGTTTGTCTGATTAACGACCAGATTCTCAACCATACCCACCTTTGGCAAAACCCCACAGTTCCATACCCTCGGCCCATCTGTACAACCCTGAGCATGGACGAGTTGCCCTGGTTAATGAACCACCTGATCAACCTTGAAGTCCTCGCGATCCCCAGGGTTGCCGACCTGCCCCCAGAGGCTGCCCACGAGCAAGACTATTGGCAACACCAAAACGTTCAGTCCTTAATTTTAGTGCCCATGGTGGCCAATGGTGACTTAATGGGGTTTGTGGGGTTTGATGCCATTGAACAGCCCCGCCATTGGCAAGAAGAAGATGTGCTGCTATTGCGTTTGGTCGGCGAAATTTTTGCCAATGCGATGCAGCGGATGCAGACAGAATTGGCCCTGAGTGAGAGTGAATCACGCTTTCGCCAACTGGCGGAAAACATTCAATCGGTGTTTTGGATGGTTGATCCACGGATGCATCAGGTACTCTATATTTCACCGCCCTATGCGTCGATTTGGGGGCGATCCTGTGCGGAGCTGTATCGTAATTCTAGCGATTTTCTGGAGGCGGTGCATCCGGAGGATCGCGCGGCGATGGATGAGTTTATCGCGCACCAAAACGAAGGGCCGAGCGAATTGGAATATCGGATCATTCGGCCCGATGGAGAGGTGCGCTGGATTCGCGATCGCGCCTTCCCGATCGCCAACGCCGCCGGGGACGTGTACCGCATCACCGGCATCGCCGAAGACATCAGCACCCGCAAATTCACCGAAGCCGCCATCCAAGTGCTGCTCAAAAATACCGCTGCTAAAATTGGCACTGCTTTTTTCCGCTCCCTTGTGCAACACCTGGCCACCATCCTGAATGTGGACTATGCTTTTGTCGCGGTCAGCCTCAATGATCCCCCGACCCGCGCCCGCACCTTGGCCCTATTTGCCCATCATGACTTTCAAGACAATTTTGACTATAACCTCGGAGGAACGCCCTGTGCAGAGCTCTTCCAAAGCAACGACGTGTGTTTTTACTCCGACCAGCTTCAAACGCGGTTTCCCCAAGATCATTACCTCCAGGCAGAACAGATCGAAAGTTATGCCGGGGTTCCTCTGACCAATTCCCAGGGGCAGATCTTGGGTTATTTAGCCATCATGGATACCCAGCCGATGGTGCAGCAAGACTTACCCCTCTTGATTTTGCAACTGTTTGCAACGCGAGCGGGGGCAGAGCTGGAACGGCTCCAGGCAGAAGAACAACGGCAACGGAGTGAGGAGCGTCTGCAATTGGCCCTAGAGGGGAGTAATTTGGGGCTGTGGGACTTTGATTATGGCCGTCAACAGATGGTGCATAATGCCCAATATTGGAATATGTTGGGCTATCCTCTCCACAATCAATTCGCAGGTGCGCAGGGGTGGCACAGTCTTGTTCATGTTGATGATTTGCCCCAGATTCGAGCCCAACTCGATCGCCATATTCAGGGGCATACAACGGTGTATCAGGCAGAATTTCGGATGCGCCATCGGTTGGGGCATTGGGTGTGGATTGCGTCCCATGGGAAGGTGTTTGAGCGGGATGAGGCGGGGCAACCGTTGCGAATTACGGGGACTCATCTGGATATTAGCGATCGCAAACAGATGGAGCAAATGAAAGATGAGCTGATTTCCGTGATTAGCCATGAACTCCGCACCCCCATGGCCTCTTTGCAAGCCGCCTTGAAGCTGATCCTCACGGGGAAACTGGGGCAACTCACCGCCCAGGGGGAACGGATGCTCGATATTGCGGTGGCGAATACGGAACGCCTCTGTCGCCTGGTGAATGACATTCTGGATTTGCAACGGTTGGAGACAGGGGGATCGACGTTGATCAAGGTTCACTATCCGGTGGCGCAGTTGTTGCAGGAGGCGATCGCCACGATCCAAAGCCTAGCGAGTTCCCAAAACATTCGCGTTCAGGTGCATCCCCTCCCGGCTGATCTCACCCTTTGGGGCGATCCGGACTACCTCGCCCAAGTCCTCATGAACTTGATTGATAACGCAGTGAAATTTTCCCCCCCGGAGAGCACCGTTACCCTAACCGGCTACCTCAACGCCGCCTCGATGGTCGAAATTAGCATCCAAGATCAAGGCCGAGGTATTCCAGAGGAGCAATTCACCCATATTTTTGAACGGTTCCGCCAAGTGGATGGCTCGGACTCCCGCCAAAAGGGAGGAACGGGGTTAGGGCTGGCGATTTGTCAGCAAATCATTGCCCAACACGGTGGCCAAATTTGGGTGGATAGTGTGGTGGGCCAGGGCAGCACCTTTCATTTCACTGTGCCCACTCAGGAGCCGCCGAGTTGGTGAGGGCTAGGGGGGCGGTGCTGCTTCGGGGCGCGGTGAGGGGGTGATGCCGAGGGTGACGCGATCGCCCCCTTGGTTGCGCAGCGCCACTAACCAGCGGATCACGTCATCATAGGCCACGGTGGGGGCGGCGAGGAGGATTACCTGACCGTCGGGTTGGGCGGTGAGGTGTTGAGCGACGGCGGCGAAGGTATCGGCTTGGCTGAGGGGTTGGCCGTTGAGGGTGGCTTGGTCGGCGGTGGTGAGTTGGATGATCAGGGTGCGATCGCTGTCGGGTTCTATGGGACGGTCGGCCTCGGCATCGGGCAAGGTCACATCCACCCCCGCTGGAGCTTCGCCTAAGGTCATCGCGATCGCCACAAAAAACGCCAACACCGCCATCATCACATTGAGCATCGGGGTGAGGTCAATGGTGGGCAATTCCGGATCTCGGCGGGTACGAAAACGCATCGGGGTTGGGGGGTTAGTTTTGCAAGGCGAGGGAGACGCGATCGCCCCCCACACGCCCCATTAACGTCAGAAGTTCCGTAATCTCAGCATAGTCTAGGGTGCGATCGGCGTTGAGCACCACGATCCCCTCCGGTTCCGCTGCTAAAAAGTCCCCCATCACCGTCACCAAGCCCGCCTCATCCACCACTTCCCC
>CAZCWE010000166.1:8248-8632 GCA_964502285.1 uncultured Spirulina sp.
GATCGCCCCCTCACCACTCCCCGCCCCAGGCAAGGCAATGTCATTCAATCGCGACCCGGTTAAGGTCATCGCCATCACAATAAAAAACGTCAGCACCGACATCAACACATCCAACATCGGGACGAGATTAACCGTCGGGGCAGGGGTGGCACGGTGGCGGGAACGGAAGGCCATAGCAAGAGGGGAGGGGGTGCGATCGTTGACTGCAAAACCAGTCTAGATGTTTCAGGCTTAAGACCCAAGGCGATCCAGCTTGATATAGTAATGGAAAGGTTCGTTAGGACATTCAATTCAGCGCACCCTGACCAACCCAGCGCACCCTGACCAACCCAGCGCACCCTGACCAACCAGCGCACCCTGACCAACCAGCGCACCCTGACCAAC
>CAZCWE010000167.1:0-3457 GCA_964502285.1 uncultured Spirulina sp.
ATCCGGCTCAGCCCCAGGGAGTTTCGCATCTTCCACCACATCCCCGGCACTGTTGTTGACCCCAAAAACTTCAGCCCCGCCAACCTAAAACCCGCCGTACTACACCATGACGACGGCGGATCGTTCTTCATCCTGCCTGCCCATACCTATGGCCTAGGCGTGGCGATGGAGCGGCTACAGATCCCCGAAAACGTGACGGCAATTTGCATCGGCAAATCAACTTACGCCCGCGTGGGGGTGATTGCCAATCTTACCCCTGGTGAAGCGGGATGGCGTGGGCATCTCACCTTAGAATTCTCCAATTCATCATCCGCCGATGTGCGTATCTACGCAGGAGAGGGCGTGGTGCAACTGCTGTTCTTCCCTGGCGACCCCTGTGAAACGAGTTACGCAGCCCGTCAAGGCAAGTACCAAGACCAACCCGAAGCCGTGATTGCCGCGAGAGTCTAATGGATAAACTTTTTAGAATTAAAACCCTGGCCGCCACCGCCAACCCGCAGCAACTCATCTGGCAGGCAATGCACCAGGATTACAGCGATCGCCCTACCTGTGAGGACACACCCCCGGCTGAATCCATTGCGGGGGCGCTTGTGGTTCGGCATCTTCTCTCAGCCAACCGGGGACACTATGGCCCCCTCGAACACCCACAGATCACCGTCAATGTCTGCGCTTTCCCTCATTCAACGATGCAGCAATTGAGAACTCATCGGGTCGGAATTTCTTTCGATGTTTCTTCGTTCCGGTATACATCGGAGCGGATTGTGCAGGTGGGACACGGAACACTAGACCCTGATGCGGTGTTTTACCTGCGCCCCGTGGGGTATTACACCAACCGCCAAGGGAAGAAATACCACTACACCGAAGTTGAACGCCGTGGCGACCTTAAACGGTGTATGGCGGCGGCGGATGAATACGCCCGAAAATTCAGCCGGGGCATGAGTGAGGAGCAGGCACGGGGGACAGTTCCTTTTGATATCCGCCAACACTTCGTGATGAGTTGCAACGTGCGATCGCTGATGCACCTGTTAGACCTGCGATGGAAGAAAGATGCCCAGCTAGAGGCGCAACAGTTCAGCAAGTTGCTGTTTGACCGATTTGAAGAATGGTGTCCAGAGTTGGCGGCATGGTATCAGGAAAACCGCGCCCAACGTGCAAGACTTGCCCCGTAAGCTAAAATCAAAAGAGGTCATGATTCTCCTTTTGACTTGTGTGGCTTCAGTCCGTCCCTTCTTGGGGGGCGGATTTTGCTGTAAGGACTCTCACATCGATCGCCCGCTGCAACCCCTCCAACGCCATCACCCCGTAGCGGATCGCAACATTAACGACCTCATCGGAAGTATCCGGCTCAAACTCCAGCGCAACACAGGCATAGAGCAGCGCGTCGATTAGCTCATCCCGTGCCTCAGTCAGCGCCACTTCCTTGGTAATTGGCTCACCATTGACGGTGCTGTTGATCGTGAGCTTTTCCCCATACTCTTTTTCGCCATGAGCTACCCGACGATCGAGGGCTGCGACAAGCTTTGTGTGTGATGGGAATGTCCCCTTGCGGCGGAGTAGTTCATCGGCGGCGCGGGGCTGGGTGGTGTCGGTCATGGTTGTGTTGTGGGGTGTCTTGGGTATTGTAGTCAGTTTTTGATTACAATCACGCGGCGGCGGTGTCGTCATCGTCATCAATGGACAAAGTGTCAATCACAAGGGCGATCGCTGACATGATGCGGTTAGAGTTGCCCCGCCCTACGGCAAAACCACGAAGCCGCCCGCGCTCGGTGGGAACATAGATCCACCATTGTCCCCCGGTGTAACCGATGCGGGTTTGTCCGGGGGCGATGCTGTCGGCATGGGCTTGGTAAATGTCGCGGGCGGTGTGCATGGGTTAATTTGGGGGAGACAGACCCCGCTGAGTCTTACTTACCGGCCCAGCAATCGAGGGCGCGGGTGATCAAATCCGTGGGAGTGTCGCGGGGGAACCGCTCCGCAAACATCACCACCATCGTCTCAAAAGAGGTGATGATCCGCTGCTCACGGGAGGTCATGTTGTCGCGGTTGCCGTGGAAGTTGGGCCGCCCGAATAACGCCATGTTGACTTGACGGGTTAGCCCACTGTAGACCCGTTCGGGAGCGGGATGGCCTGTCAATGCCAACGAGCGATCGCGGATAACGTCTGTCCACTCTAGCCGCGCTGTGACGCGCTCCATCCGCTGTTTTAGCTGGGCGTTGTATTCCGACTCCTCAACACGAACCCCGGCGGCGGTATTGAAGCGGCGCTCAACCCCTTCCTCAACTAGGGCATCAACAAACGCCCCCGCAATGGGATGACCTTGCTTGGATAGCGACAGGACTACCGTTTTGAATTGGGCAATGGTGACAGTGTTAACCGGGCGTTTAGCTAAGTCCGATGCCGCCTTGGTTAAATTGGAACCCTTGCCTAGTAAGGTTTTCACCTGCCTTGTGGCATTGTTTTGAGTAAATCCAAAATGCTCTGCGATCTGGGAAACCGCGATCGCGTAACTGCCATCCGGCAGCATTAACCCTTGAACTTGGGTGAATCCAAAATCCACCGTCAAAGTAATGGCTTTGCGAGTCTGTGCCATAATATACCTGTGCTTGTAATGTTGAACCCCCGCCTCGCTCTCCAAGTTTGGCGGGGGTTCCCCTATTCTACCCCATCGGCAAAAGCGTCACCCCTTAACCGGGTCGCCATGGCGGTTTCAACCTCCTCATCCACAAACGCGATCGCACCCTCCACCGTACCATCACTGCGATCACGAACATGGGACAGAGCGGCGGCAACATCGGCAGGGCTTCCCATGGGGTACGGGGTCACGGCCATGAGAAAGTCCCCGATCTGATCATTCGTGACCATGGGGTAAAGACGGCGGCAGGCTTCAACGCATTGATGGCACATCGGTCAATCCAAAAGAGAATGAGCGCGGCGATCTAAGTCTGCCATAAGAGAGGGCGATTCAATCAAGCACCACGCCTGACAATGATCCGCCCCATCCCATAGCACCTCACGCCACACGAACCACAGATCGCCCTGCTTCATGTATGTGGCTTGCGTCCCGTTGGGCTGTTCCAAAGTGAGGTTGACGACGGCAATGTGTGACCGAGTGGCGGAGCGGGTGGCGGCGGCTGTGAGCATTGTTGTTTGGGTAAGGTTGCCTTTCCCATGATATCGGGTCAATATTCCCACTGTCACTGGTGACAGAGCCAGTGTCGGTGACAGCTAGGACACAGGCGGGGCGGGCATCCTGGACACTGTCACCACTGTCACTGGCATTGGGGACAGAATATAAAAAAGCTCCCTAGGGGGTGGGATGAGGATAAAAAGTGTTTTCGGGGGTGACAAACCCGGTGACAGTGGTGACAGTGCTTGGAATATAGACAGGGTATAGATCCTAGCTGTCACCAAGAGAAGAGCTGTCACCGTGACAGTGGTGACAGTGGGCAAGGATGA
>CAZCWE010000167.1:3467-8617 GCA_964502285.1 uncultured Spirulina sp.
ACAGCAGGGGGTACACATGGGCGGGGGATTTAAAAGTGTCGGCAAAGTCTGAAAACTCGGTGACAGTGGTGACAGTGGCTAGAGTTTATACCCTGTCTAGGTTGTAGCTGTCACTCGCGTTGTCACTGTCACCGGGACAGTGGGTGACAGTGACAGGCGGGGGATGGGGTAGAGATAGAATAAATGAAGTCTATTTTTATTCCCTATGGCCATTATTTTTAAATCCCCTAGGGAGCAATCTCCGGATTTAACCCATCAGCCGCCCCCGCCGAAACCGACAAAAAGTGAGGAGGCTATTCAGTATGTCCTCCAAAAAAATGCTGAACTGTATCGCCGCTTGACCTGAGCAATTTCATCCCCCTAAAAATATGACCATTATTTTTAAATCCCCTAGGGATCTGATCCCCTACGAAGACAATCCCCGGACGCATCCCCCCGAACAGATAACCCAACTGACTACACTGATCAAGCGGTACGGGTTCCATGAGTCCCACGCGATCGCCGTTGATGAAGATGGGGTCATTCTCTGGGGGCATGGTCGTCAAGAGGCCGCGATCGCCGCTGGGTTGGATTCTGTACCCGTTGAGGTGATTCCGGGTCTCAGCGACGCAGACAAGCGAGCGTTACGCATCGCCGACAATGGCATCGCCGAGCAATCCGACTGGGACATGGACGCGCTGCAACGGGAACTAGACGCGCTACAGGACGATGATTATCCGTTGCAGTTACTCAGTCTTGATGAGGATTTGCTGGAGGAACTGGGGGCGCAATATGCGGGGGACTTTGATGGCGATGGCGGCGGGGAATACGAAGGGGATGAAGATGAGATCCCCGATGAAGCGGATGTAGAGACAAGGGCGCAACGGGGTCAGGTTTGGCAGTTGGGACGGCATCGGGTCATGTGTGGGGACAGTACCGATGCGGCGGATGTTGAGTTGTTGATGGACGGGGCGCGGGCGGATATGGTGTTTACCGATCCGCCGTATGGGGTGAGTTATGGAGATAAAAACAAATTTTTAAACAATCTTGACAAAGGGAACGGCATACAAACACCCATAGTAAATGACCATTTAAGTATTGAAGACACCGGGACTCTTTGGCGAAAAACTTTTCAGGTTTGGTCGGAGTACCTTGCAGATTACAGCAGCTATTATGTTGCATCTCCACAAGTCGGCGATCTCTTCTTGATGATGATGAAAACAATGAACGAGAATGGATTTCCGCTCCGGCACTGTTTAATCTGGGTAAAAAACCATCATGTGCTAGGACGGTGTGACTACAACTACAAGCACGAGCCAATTCTTTTTGGCTGGAAAGGGCGGCACAAATTCTATGGAAACGGAACGATGAAAACTTCAACATGGGAAGTTCCGAAGCCATTGAAGAACGATTTGCATCCAACAATGAAGCCCGTTGCTTTGGTTGAAAACGCAATCCTGAACAGTACGGAGCAAAAAATGCTGTGTGTTGATTTTTTCCTAGGCTCAGGCACTACCCTGATCGCCGCCGAAAAAACAGGGCGCACCTGTTACGGGATGGAATTTAGTCCCGCTTACGTTGACGTGATCCTGAAGCGTTGGGAAGACTTCACAGGGGACACCGCTAAGATCGTCGGGTCACTGTGAACAATGCCGAAAATCCAGTGCTAGAGTAGGATTGTGGGATCTTAGTTGACCACTTAGCTGACACTTAACTGACTTAACTGACATCGCCAAACCACTCCCACTGCACAAGATTCGTAAAGCGGTAAAGCTGTCCAACGAAGGGGAGAGCGATCGTACTATAGCCAGGTTACTGAAGGTGTCCCGCCCTACGGTAATCTCATGGCGCAAGACTGACGCATGGAAGGAAGCCGATGCGGAGTACAACCGCAACCGGATCAGTGCGATCGCCGGGGTCACGGTACAGCCCAGCATTCCCACCGAGCAGGAAACCGCAACCCGCCGCCAATTCAAAGCCGACCTGCTCAAGTCACGGGATGAGCTGAAAAATAACGCAGACCTCCAATTGAAAGTCAGCACCGCAATGCTAAAGGTCTCCGCCCAGTCCATTGGGGACGCACTCAGGGAAGGGGGCGCATCCGAAGCCGCCGCCCTATCCCGTGACCTCTCTCGCCTCGTTTCCAGCGCGTCCGTGGCATCCCGTGGGGCGCGTGATACCTATCAGATTATCTATGCCATTGAGGAGCTACTGGAGGCAATGAATGGCAAGGCGTAACCGATTCGCCCCAGTCTGTATCGAGGCGGCCGGTATCGCCACATCGGGCACGATAGACGCATCCTGGACACGCCACGCCGCCGACCCCGTGGGATTCATTCAAGAGCACCTAGGCAAGACCCTCACCGATGACCAGCAGCGGATCGCGATCGCCGTCCTCGAATCTCCCCGCACCATTGTCCCCTCATCCCATGGACAAGGTAAGACCGCGATCGGGGCATGGCTGGCATTGTGGTGGGTGTTCGCCGTAGGGGGGCTGTGCATCACGTCCGCTCCTACTTCAAGGCAGGTGAAGGAATTGCTCTGGGGTGAAATTCGCAAGGCATACCCTAAACTCTCAGGGGGCGGCTCCTGCGACAAAATGCAGCTCTACCAATCAGAATCGGCCCGGGCCTTTGGCTTCACCGCCGCTGATCATAATCTCAACGCCTTCCAAGGGATTCACAGCGATCGCCTTTTAGTGATCCTCGACGAGGCCTGTGGAATCTCTCAGGCAATTTGGGACGGTGCTGAGTCCTGCGTTACTGGCTCCGATAACCGGATGCTGGCCTTAGGGAACCCCGTGGTGAGTGATTGCCCCTTCGAGCAGGCTGCTACCGCCGAATCAGGGCGAGTGATATCGCTCCCCGCGTGGAACCATCCCAACGTCTCCTATGCCTACCAACGGGGGGACGATGGGATTCACCGCCTCAAACCTGAATACCGTGACCCGGCATCATGGCGAGATGACCTCATACCGGGCGCGGTGTCCATTGCCTGGATTGAGCGGGCCAGAGAAAAAGGTGAAACGTCCCCCTACTGGATCAGTCGGGTTGAGGCGCGTTTTCCTGCCGATGGTGGCATGGCTGTCATTCCCCGTACCCTGTTTGACTACTGCCGCCAGCTCTATGACGATGATCCGGCAAAGTGGGAGACGGCGGCCGGGGTTCATGCCTACCGATTCGGTATTGATGTGGGGGACGGAGGCGATGCTCATGGTGTGGCCGCTTGGCAGGGGCCGGTATTGCGATGGGTAGAGGAGCACCAGACCCTAGGCGATCGCCGCGATGTATCCCGAATTGCAGACATTGCCGCCGATCATGTTCGAGCAAAGCAGAGAGCGATCGCCGTGGTGGATCAGGTCGGAGTCGGCGCGGGGGCCTTGTCGAACTTGTTAGAGCGTGGCATCACGGCCTATCCCTTCGGATGGGGCGGCGCATCCTCTCAGCCCCTCAACTACCTCAACGCCAAGGCAGAGCAGTTCTGGCAACTCAGGGAAGCGATGCAGCGGGGGGATGTGGCGATCGCCCCCTTGGGGGATTTCGAGCTACCCCTACGCCGGGAACTTGCCAGCATCTATTACGAGATGGATGCTAAGGACAAGATCCGTATTGAGGCCAAGCAGAAGACCATCGCCCGCCTAAAGCAATCCCCCAACATAGCCGATGCCGTCGTGGGGGGATACCAACGGATGGGAGCCGGGCGCAGCACGTTCAGATCCGGACGGCGGCCCGAACGTCCCCAATTATTCTAGGAGCCAGCATGAGATTATCCAGACCACAGATCGGGATCGGCATCTTCCTCGCCCTCATGGGCATTGGGGCGTTATTCCCACCGGACGAAACCCCCGCCCCCGTGGTATCGTCCCCCGCCCCCAAGGAAAACCCGCTGCGTCAGAAACACAACGGGGTGACAGGGCAAGAGTTCATCGATTTTTGCATGGACAACGCAGGGGCGCAACTGCTGACCAACCCACAGACCGCCAAGCACCCCAACCTGTTACAGCAAAACGCCCCCTATCTTTCAACCTTGAATGATTGGGCGTGGCAAGGTTGGGTAGAGGGCGCGAATCTGTACGGGGTGACAGGTCGGGTTAATTACGTTTGCTGGCGCGATGGGGGCGGTGGGGTGAATATTGAGGCTGTGGAGTAGGGATTACCCGCCGGGGAATCTTCAATTTGTGAGTGAAGATTCCCCGTGGCGGCCATGAATGCAAGCTCATTCAATACGGCTTCTTTTTCTTCACTTGACAATCGACGGGAGTTCTGAGATGAGCTGTTCGTAGAGTTCCGCTTCAACTGCCTTTGGCTTGGCTGGTTACTTGGGAAGAACGGGTGCATCCTCACCCGTTACTGCGCCATTAACCAGCATCAGATCGGACACGTTAGTAATCATCCCGTCGCGTATCTTTTGCGCCCTTTGCAGGTCTGACTCTAGGTATTGATCTTTGATTCGGTCTGAGACGTTGGGCGGGTAATTGCCTGGATCGTTCCTTGCTTTTCGTGCCTTTTGCTCGATATCATCCGCAACTTGATCCAGAGCTTTCCCAAGCCGTTCACCATTAACAGTCTCACCTGTGCTCATCCGGATTCCAGTTTTTTCGATGTCCTTACGAGACTGTGATTTTGGCTCCGGCTTGGGTTCAGTTTTCGGCTTGGCTTTTCCAAGTCCCTGATCTTCACGCTGTTGCCGTGCTTTTGCTTCCATATCGTCAAGCACTTTTTGATTGCTTGCCTTGTCTGCGTTGCGTTGATCGTCACGCCGCTTCAGTTCCTCGTCAATATACGCCGCCCTTTCCGCTGCGCCCTCTTTTGACATATACGGGTCTTTTGCGTTTTCTCGTTTGGCTTCTTTTAGACGTTTGTCCGTGGACTGCCTTACCCCACCTTTAAACTGGGCATCTACCCCGTCATGCTCAACTAATGTATCAGGGAACGCCCCGCTAGATGATACCGCATAAGTCCCCCCGTCCTCTTTCCTGACAATCTTATCCTTGCGGGGGTTAAACCCTTGCACATCATAAGAGGAGGTATCCGATGTGGGTTTACCGTCGGGGGGGCGCTTCACGTCAGCAGGAGCATCACCAACGGCGGCCCCAATATTAGCCGACATCTTGGCGACCATCCACTCGCTGAAGTCCTTCGCTTCACCCTCTAGGGCCACTCGACATTTCT
>CAZCWE010000168.1:0-780 GCA_964502285.1 uncultured Spirulina sp.
AGGTCGATTTTTGCCAGGGAGAGGGCATTGCCGGCAAGGATGACGGCCATGTCAGGGACGGAGGCGGCATACAGGGTAGACAGTCCGCCAATGCAACTATTAGTACCGATGTGGCAGGGGCCAATAATCAACACTCCGGGGCCAAGACTGGCGCCTTCTGCGATCGTGATGGCACCGTCGCCAGCATTGAGAATGACTCCCATGCCGATACAGACTCCGGCGGCAATTTCAATCCGACCTTGGGGGGTTGCTAGCAAGATTGCACCGGGAGCGATCGCCGCACTGGGATGAATAGTGACATCACCGACAACCCGAACATGGGGCAGTGAACAAAGGTGCAAAGGGTGCAGAGGCATGACCACGGTGGAAAAAATTGCAAAACACCCAAGTCAGCCGCGCTGACCTGGGTTGGAACGAGGCTTACGGGCGTTGGATGATTTTTTCCAACACACGCCGCTTCGCTTTGGCATCAATTCCGAGTAACCGCACATATTCCCCAGCATGTTCGGCTAAACACCCTTCGAGGTGGCTGAACACCTCGGCTTCGCGGGTGGCCGAGATTGGCGAACAGGGTTTCCAGGACTTGGCCCGGAAGTGGCGTTTATCGGCGTGTTCTGTGCCGATGGTGTAGCCTTGACGCAGCAGATTCCGCACTTGATCTTGCACATCTGGGTCAAGTTTGGTGCTGGTGCTGGCTCCGTTCCGGCTGTAGCCGTTGCTGGCTGGGGCACTGAAGGAGGAGGTCGCTTTCCCGTTGCTGCTGGCTTTTGGGGCGGTGCT
>CAZCWE010000168.1:790-6931 GCA_964502285.1 uncultured Spirulina sp.
GAGCGCCTCCTTCAGATGACCTTGGCAAAATCGATAAGAATATTGATGCGATCATGAATAATCACCTCTTTAATGCGGCGATTTGCATTCAGGTCAACGCCGATTAAGCGGACATATTCCCCTTGGCAGTCCCTCAAGATTTGCGACAGTTGAGCCATGACTTGGGCTTCACTGGTGCCGCTTAAGCCTTCGCAGGTGAGCCAGGATTTCGAGCGATAGCGGCGCTGACTGGCGTGCTCGGCTCGGATGGCGAGGCCTTGGCTGAGCATTTGCCGGACTTCTTGGGTAACGTCGCCGCCGCCGTTGGAGTGACTACCCAAACTGATGTTGGCGACACCGTTGGATTTGCCGTTGGTTGCTGCGCCGGGGACATCATCGGGGCGTTGGATGATGGTTTCGAGGACGCGCCGTTTGGCGTTGGCATCAATCCCAATCAAGCGCACATATTCGCCTTGGTGGTCTTTCAGGCAGCTATTGAGTTCTGCGATCGCCTCTGCTTCGCGGGTCGCCTTAATTTGAGGACAAGTCAGCCACGATTTGGAGCGATAGCGACGCTTATCGGCGTGCTCCGTCCCAATCCGATAGCCTTGACGTAACAGATCCCGCACTTGGGTTGCCACATCACCCGACAATGCACCTGCCGCCGCCGCACTTGCCCCCCGACCCGTTGGCCGAGAAGACACCACCGCGTTTTTCTGGCGTTTGCGCACCGGGGTTGTCCCATCGGGGCGTTGAATAATTTCTTCGAGAACCCGGCGCTTGGCATTGGTATCCACACCAATCAGGCGCACATATTCCCCCGGAAATTCCTGGAGGCGGGATTCTAGTTCAGCCAATACCTGATCGTCGCGATGGCCTTGGATCGATTCCGCAGTCAGCCATGACTTCGAGCGGTAACGCCGCGCATCAGCATGTTCTAAGCCAAGGCTGTAGCCTTGGCGCAGCAGGGATCGCACCTGTTCAATTGTTTCTGGACTCAAGCTCATAGTTCCTACCAAATCGTGATCGTCAGCAGTGGGAGAATAGCCATTCCCCGGTTTAGCGTGCAGCTCATCAACTTCGTTGCGAATCGGCAAAATGCACGACGGATCTTCCGCGCAGCGGTAGCCCGTCAGCAAGGCCTCATTGACCTCAACCACATGATGGGCAAAGGCTCTGTCATCTTCATGCACATCAGGCAAGCGATCAGCCTGTTGTTGATTGGTGATGACAGCCCCCGATGGCACATATTTGCCCGCAGGAATTTCCACATCCTGAATCAACGCATGCATCATGACAATGCAGCCATGGCCGACGCGGGCATTAAAGACCGTTGAACGAAAGCCAATAAAGCAATTATCTCCGATGTACACCGGCCCATGGATCAACGCCATGTGGGTGATGCAAGTATCTTCACCAATCCAGGCGGAATAGCTTTTGCCATCATCGCCCACAACCCGGCCTTTTTCGAGACCGTGAACGACAACACCGTCTTGGATGTTTGTGCTCGCTCCAATGTGGAAGGGAAAGCCTTCATCTGCCCGAATCGATGTCCCAGGGGAAATCAGTACATTTGCACCTATCTTGACATCACCAATGATGTTTGAAAATGAGTGAACGTAAGCGGATTTATCGATATCTGGTTCGGCTAAATCTCTAGACCACGGGGTAGGGGGAGCCGCCCGCCGACGAACGACCATAATCCTTTTCCTCTAAAGTTGAATGAATAATATTAAGGTGTTAAACACCGATGCCCTCAGCGACGGTATTCGTCTTTTTTGCTGTAGAGCAAGCCCTTATCTACCGATACGGTGTCAATAATGCCAACGACAAGGGCATCAATCGGTCGTTGGTCTTGATCTCCGGTTGGACTGGGGGCGATCGCACGGCGACTTACCAGCACCCACTCGCTCATCCCTGCACCCACTTGGTCAGCAGCGACTTCGTATCGGGGCAACAAGTTACCGTCATGGTCAATCATTTGCAACAACAGCAACTTAATCCCGGTCATCGTGGGGAGCTTTTGGGTACTCACCACCGTGCCCATCACTTGCGCGATCTGCATCCTACACTCGACGCATCGGAGGATTCACGCTCTCACGGAACTGTTCCACCGCTTCGGTGTAGCGAATCGGGAGCACATACTCCAAATTTTCGTGGGGACGCGCAATGATATGAGTCGACAGCACTTGACCGCCATCCACACGCTTCACATTTTCAATCCCCGCACTCACAGAGGCCTGTACTTCTGACACATCGCCCCGCACAATCACGGTGACTCGTCCAGTTCCGATTTTTTCATAACCCACCAGGGTGACACGAGCGGCTTTCACCATCGCATCCGCCGCTTCTACCACAGCCGGGAACCCTAAGGTTTCAACCATTCCAACAGCAATTGACATAATTTAGTATGCTCCAAAAATCAATAGAGAGAATTTCACAACAGGGGTACGAAAAATTGATTCAGTACCCTAGTAAGACCGGAACTGTTCAACTTCTTCGGTGTAGCGAATGGGGAGAACATACTCCAAGTTTTCGTGGGGACGCGCAATGATGTGGGTAGACAGCACTTGACCCCCATTCACCCGGGTCACATTTTCTTTCCCTGCCGCCACAGATGCTTGCACTTCCGACACATCACCCCGCACGATGACGGTGACTCGACCTGAGCCAATTTTTTCATAGCCCACCAGGGTGACACGAGCCGCTTTCACCATCGCATCAGCCGCTTCTACGACCGCCGGAAAGCCAAGGGTTTCAATCATTCCTACTGCAATGGACATTATTTATGCTCCTTAGTACGTAAGTACGTAAAAATGTATTTAGCATGGGTAATACTCCCACAATTCCGAAAAATTGCGAGGTAGACTCAAAATTCTCGTAGCTATCAAGTGAGGCGCATCCATTGGACAGGCACAGACCGTTGAGCGTGATCAACACGCTGCTTGAGTGAGATTCGGAAAGAATCTAATCATCAGCCTGTCGATACAATTCTTGAGAATGAGATTCTTGAGGTTAGCATTGCGAATCAAGAATCTTGACGTTATCCAGATCGAACTCGCCCTAATTAGCGGCGCTAAATAGAGACGGGGGTGTCTGTTTAATATATGTTCAATTCTTGACCTACTCAAAAGCATAGGGAACCTTCGCACCTTTGACAATATAAATCTTTATGATTTTTTTAAATCTTATGGTTAATAAAAATTAATGTAATTGCCGATTTAATCAACCCCTGGCCAGATCAGTCGATGCGGGCTCTCAGGGAACAGGACAGGGTGCTTTATACTTTTTTTAGCTCTTGCGAAACTGTACTGTAGAGGTGGTTTCAGGCGAGAGCCAAACGGTTCGTCCTGCGCTTGTCATTGGGTGAGGGTCAATCGTCTAGCACAGTGCCAGACCCCGCCAGCATCCCTATGTTGAGTGTTTCAGGTTCCCTGAGGGCGTGTTACACCGATCGCAGTGCCGACTCTCAATGATGTCCTCGCCCGACCCTGAACCCACCACAATGGGGTCAAGTTCCCAGAGCGTCGGCATGATTGGAGCAACCATGATGAATATTCACAGTCAGGCTCTTTCGGGTTTTCTGTCTTCCCGATCGCTCTCCACGCTTGCCCCTCACCTTTATGAATGATGCTGCCTAGTTTTTACCACCGCCCCTATGGTTGAGTTGCTTCTTCAAAACATTTGGTTGATTCCGATTTACGGACTGATTGGGGCAATCCTCACCCTGCCCTGGTCTCTCGGACTGATCCGTCGCACCGGGCCCCGACCAGCGGCCTATTTCAATCTTTTGATGACCTTGTTGTCCTTCCTCCACGGGTCGATCGCCTTCAACGCCATTTGGACGCATCCGATCCAACCGATGATGTGGCGATGGCTCCAGGTGGCAGATTTGACCCTGACACTCAAAATCAATATTTCGCCGATTAGCTTGGGGGCGCTGGAGGTTATCACAGGGATTAGCCTTTTGGTGCAGCTTTACGCCTTGGGCTATATGGAAAAAGATGCCTCCCTGGCCCGGTTCTACGGACTGATGGGTTTATTTGAAGCGGCATTGAGTGGGCTAGCAATTAGTGATTCGCTGTTACTGAGCTATGGCTTGCTGGAAATTCTCACCCTTTCGACTTATCTGTTAGTGGGGTTTTGGTATGCTCAGCCCCTGGTGGTGACGGCGGCGCGGGATGCGTTTTTAACGAAGCGGGTCGGGGATATTTTGCTGCTGATGGGGATTGTCGCCCTGTCGAGTTATGGGGAGGGGTTGAATTTTAGCGAGTTGGCGACCTGGGCGGATCACTCGTCACTGCCTCCGCTCACGGCGACGCTGTTGGGGTTGGCGTTGATTGCGGGGCCGACGGGGAAATGTGCGCAGTTCCCGTTAAATTTGTGGCTCGATGAGGCGATGGAGGGGCCGAATCCGGCGGGGATTATGCGGAATTCGGTGGTGGTGAGTGCGGGGGCCTATGTGCTGATTCAGTTGCAGCCGGTGTTTACCCTGTCGCCGGTGTCGGAAATTGTCCTGATTACCTTGGGAACGGTGACGGCGGTGGGGGGATCGCTGATGGCGATCGCGCAAATCGACATTAAGCGCACCATGTCCCACTCCACCAGTGCCTACATTGGCTTGGTGTTTATCGCGGTGGGCCTGAACCATGTGGATATTGCGCTGTTGTTGCTCTTTACCCATGCGATCGCCAAAGCTCTCCTTTTCATGAGCGTCGGGAGTATCATTCTCACCACCAGTAACCAAAACATCACCGAAATGGGCGGCCTCTGGTCGCGGATGCCCGCCACCACCACCGCCTATGTGGTGGGAGCCGCCAGTTTGATCACCGCCTTTCCCCTCGGTGAATTTTGGACAATGCGCCGTTGGCTCGATGGGGCTTGGCCGATTCCCCCCTGGCTATTGGTGATTCTGGGCTTTGTGAATATTCTCAGCGCCATGAATTTGGTGCGGGTCTTTCGCCTCGTCTTTCTCGGCCCCAAACAGCCGAAAACCCGCCGCGCCCCAGAAGTCCCCTGGCCGATGGCATTCCCCTTGGTTACCCTTACCCTTGTTGCCCTCTTGATCCCGCTAGTGCCGGTGCGGTGGACACTATGGCTCAGTGCTGGCACACCGATGCTCCAAATGCCGCCCCCGTGGCCGATCGCGTGGGGCTTGCCGATTTTGGTGGCCTCCGGGCTGCTGGGTCTCAGCTTCGGGTTCCTCATTCCCCTCCAACGCACGACAGCGCGACCGACTGAAATGGGGCTGCGCTTTTTCCAAGACCTGTTTGCCTACGATTTCTATATCGAGCAGATCTACAACCTGACGGTGGTGAATGCGGTGGCGAGTCTGTCGCGGTTGGCGGTGTGGTGCGATCGCTACATTGTCGATGGTGTGGTGAATCTGGTGGGATTGGCGACAATTTTCGGGGGGAATACCTTGAAATACAACACCTCCGGGCAATCCCAGTTTTATCTCCTGACGATTTTTCTGGGGGTGGCGGCGTTGTTTTGGTTGATCTTCAGTGGTCAGTGGTCGATTGTGACCTCGGTGTGGGCGGCGTGGTTTGCGGGGAGTTGATTGGGGCTTGGTGCTGTGTTAGCGAGAAGAGGGATTAAGTGATGATTTTGAGTGCGTTGATTTGGATTCCGGTGCTGGGGGCGATCGCGATCGCTCTCTTGCCGCAATCCGTGCCGAATATCTGGGCGCGACGGCTGGCGTTAGCGATCGCCGCCCTCGTTCTCCTGCTCCTGATCCCGATCACCCTTGGCTTCAACCCCGACCACCTCGAAACCCAATTCACCGAATACGTCCCCTGGATTGGCGTTTTGGGTCTGAACTATCACTTAGGACTCGACGGCCTCTCATTCCCGCTCGTGCTCCTCAATGGCTTTCTCACCCTCGTCGCCATCTTCTGCACCCGCCCTGAAATTGACCGACCCCGCTTTTATTTCAGCCTCATTTTGCTCCTCAGTGCC
This sequence comes from uncultured Spirulina sp., assembly GCA_964502285.1. GTDB lineage: Bacteria > Cyanobacteriota > Cyanobacteriia > Cyanobacteriales > Spirulinaceae > Spirulina. Next base: position 6,731 of record CAZCWE010000168.1, read on the forward strand.
GGAGCCGCCGGAGCCTTCCTCGCCCAAGATTTACTCCTCTTCTTCCTCTTCTATGAAGTGGAAATCATCCCCCTCTACTTCCTGATCGCGATCTGGGGTGGTGGGCGGCGCGGCTATGCCGCCATGAAGTTTTTAATCTACACTGCCCTGTCCGGCATCCTCGTCCTCGCCTCTTTTCTGGGGTTAGTGTGGGCCAGTGGC
>CAZCWE010000168.1:7078-7844 GCA_964502285.1 uncultured Spirulina sp.
CCTGATTAAATTTGGCGTCGGACTCTTTTTCAATGCTTGGATCATTTTGGCTCCCGGTTTGGCGATCTTAGCGACAGTCAGTGCGCTCTATGGGGCGTTTAGTGCGATCGCCCAACAGGACATGAAAAAAGTCGTCGCCTACTCCTCCATCGCCCACATGGCCTACATCTTGCTCGCCGCCGCCGCCTGCACCCCCCTGAGTATGACCGCCGCCGTCTTTCAGATGGTGAGCCATGGTTTAATCTCCGCACTCCTCTTTATCCTCGTGGGGGTGGTGTACCAAAAAACCGGCACGCGGGATGTGACGATCCTGCGCGGCTTGCTCAACCCAGAGCGGGGCTTACCGATTACCGGCAGTTTAATGATTGTGGGCGTGATGGCCAGTGCGGGGCTGCCGGGGATGGTCGGGTTTATCGCCGAATTCATGGTGTTTCGGGCTACCTTCGCCATTTTCACGATCCCGACGCTGATTTGCTTGATTGGAACCGGACTCACGGCAGTGTACTTTTTATTGATGGTGAATCGGGTCTTTTTTGGGCGGTTGCCCGATAGCTTGGCCGCAATTCCCAGGGTGGCGTTGCGGGATCATTTGCCGTCCTTGGTGTTGACGGCGTTACTGGTGATTTTTGGGTTACAACCGGGTTGGGTGGTGCGTTGGAGCGAAAATCAAGCCACGGATTTTGTCATCAGTCCAGAACTGCGCCGCACTTCTCTGACTGACGGAAAGGGGGGGCGATCGCCCTTCCCGCCCCCCCTCATCGCCCCC
>CAZCWE010000168.1:7854-8599 GCA_964502285.1 uncultured Spirulina sp.
GTGGCAATCATCGAAGTCCCCGGCTTTTATGCCCAGGCTGGTTACATAAGGCTGTCGTGGCTTTCTCATACCCTCACCCCATCTACCCTTTCCCCCGATTAAGCCATGCTCACCGCTCCCCCGATCCCCTTTCAACCCAATATCAACGACTTCATCACCCGCCTAGAGCAGGGCCAAGCCCTCCTCCACGACAGCCCCGAAAATGTGATCGAAGTGGTGGGTGTGCTCAAAAGTTACGGTGTTGTCCTCGATGCCTATTCCCGCAACCTGATCTATATTGCCGAACATCAGTTTTTGCGACTCTTTCCCTTTTTTAAATATGTGAATGGCGATCGCAGCCTGCCCCGCCTCCTCAAACATTGGTGGCACGATCGCATCAACTACGAATACGCTGAATACTGCATGAAAGCGATGTTCTGGCACGGGGGCGGCGACCTCGATGCTTTCCTCGATACTCCGGAATTCATCCACCTTGCCGAGCAAGCCATCCAAGCCCGCTGGCGCGGCAACCCCGCCCTGCTCACCCTCCACAAACTCTTCCCCGACTACCTCCCGGAGCATGTGCGTCAGCTTTGCTACTACAGCGCCCTGGGCCAATTTTGGCGCGTCATGAGTGATATTTTCATCGACCTGTCCGACAGCTACGATCGCGGCGAAATCAAAACCGTTCCCGATGTTGTCGCCTTCATCCTCAACGGCCTCGTCACCAATGCCAGCCGCCCGATCACCTACCGCGTCGAACTCC
>CAZCWE010000169.1:0-3015 GCA_964502285.1 uncultured Spirulina sp.
GATAGGGTAAGCGGCCGGGCTATCTCCTGCGGAGACGCTGCGCGAACGACTCCGCCTTGGGCTGAGCGAAGCCGAAGTCTCAGCCCTCGGTTTTCAAATGCTGTACCATCTCGCTCGCTGCCATCCCGATTGATTAGGCGAAAAAGCCGCGATCGCCCGTCATCGTGCGCCACAATTGATTAAGCGATCGCATCGCGGCAATGTGGGGTTCATCGGGTTCAACGGGAATAATCGTCGCTGGTTTCCCCCGCTTCAACTGTTGACAGACCAAATTCGCCGCCTCCAAACCCGTCACATAGGCCTTTTCCTGCGACCAAGAGCCATGATCCGTAATCACCCAATCGCCACTAAAAAAGAGATTCGGGATCGGACTTTGGGCCCGCTGGAGGTGTTGATAACTGCCCGGCGCGAAATGGGTCACCCCTTGGCTGACCCGAATAAACCGCTGATCAACAATATTCGCCTGGCTGAATTCTGGGATACAGGTGATTAAATCCTGGTGAATTTTGCGGCTGAGGTCGGCATCATTCATCGCCAGTAACTGATTGGCGTGGTAAAAATCCACCTCAATCACGCTGCCCGGCTCCCGGTGATATTCATCGTGGAGGGTGTTGAGATCAAAAAATGTCCAGCCGGTGGTGTCATCAAAGCCAAAACAGGCGTTAGAGGGCTGGGGAATCTTCACCTTGCGGTCAAACCAGAGCCGACTAGCCAGCACATCAATGCCGCCGAGGTTCAACAAATTCCGAAATTCTGGATATTGGGCCAGGGTGGAACTGGCTTGGACGAGTTTTTTCATGCCGCTGATGCTGATGGCGAAGATCACCGCATCGGCGGGCAGTTGGCGATCGCCACACATCACCCCCGTCACCTGCCCCTGACTATTGAGCACCACATCGGTGACTTGATGGTTTGTCAACACCTTGCCCCCACAGGCTTCAATCTGCTGCACCCAGGGCCGAAAAATCCTCTCGCCCACCGTCCCCCGACACCACACCACATCAAAATCCGGCTGATGGGCGAGGATGAAATAGTACAACATCCCCAAGGCCGCCGCCGCGCTGCATTGTTCCCCCGGCGCAAAGAGTCCCACGAGCAACATCGGGTTAAAGGCATCGGTATAGAGCCGCTCCGATACGCCGTATTCCTGAAACAGTTCCCGCGCCGTGCGTTTGTCGTAGCGTCGCCAAGCCTCGTCAGAATTATCAAAATCAATCACCGCCCGGAGCAGAGGCAGGGCAGAGAGGCGATCGCGCAAGGGCAAGCGCGGAAATTGCGTATAGAGAAATGTGCCGAGGGGAGACGGCAGGCGGAATTCCTCTTGAAAGAGGGGGGCGATCGCTTCTAACCCCTGGGGCGAATATTGATGCGATCGGGTAAAGGGCGTAAAGGGCTTCAATCCCAAGTCTTTCACCCGTTGGAAAATATTGCGGTAGGGATACCAAAACCCATGAATCCCCCCCTCAATCGACCGGCCATCCGCCGTGCGCCACCCCGCCACCAATCCCCCCGGATGGGCGCTAGCTTCGAGCAACGTCACATCATACCCCTGCCGCGCCAGATGATCCGTCGCCCCCAGTCCAGCCCAACCGGCCCCCACGACAATCACCCGTTTTCTTTCAACCATGGCCCCTTTTTCCTCGCCTGCTCAACGGTTTCGATTGTACCGAGAGTTTTGCGATCGCATAAATCACCCCCCCGAATAACTAGCGCAAAATAGCGCACCCTGAGCGGAGTCGAAGGGTAAGCGGCCGGGCTATCTCCTGCGGAGACGCTGCGCGAACGACTCCGCTCAGCCCTCAATTTTCTGCTCAGCCCTCAGTTTTCCGCTCAGCCCTCAGTCTAAGCAGCACCATCACTGCTGTAGGCCAACCGTGAAAACTGGCCGAATGGCGCGATCGCAGCCGCAATGATGCAATAGGGTAAAGCGGTATTCTTTCATCGAGGCTGATCCCATGACCCCTTCCCCTGCTCCCTGGCGGTTTTGGCTGCCGTTATGTGCTCAAATTGCGCTCATTATTGGCTTGCCGAGCCAAGCGATTTTGACCTATGTTGCCGGGGAAACGGTGATGCTCCAAACAATGCCCGTTGATCCCTACGATGTGCTGCGCGGCTATTCTCAAACCCTGAGCTACCAAATTTCCAATCTAGAAGGCTTGCGGACGTTGCCAGGCTGGAAAACCCTCCAGCAAGCCCAAGCAGAGCAACCCGATCGCGCCCTTCCCTTTTATCTCACCCTCACCTCTCCCGTGAAGCCGTCAACCACAGAACGCCCCGCCCCCTGGCAACCCGTGGCCATTGGTCTCCAACCCCCGACGGATCTCGATGACGATGAAGTGACCTTGCGAGGGGTGTTGCAAAATAGCCAAGTGACCTACGGCTTAGAGCGGTACTATATGCCCGAAGATCAGCGCGATCGCATCAATGACGAAATTGCCGACCTCACCCGTCAGTTTGGCGACAATCCGCCGATGGGGGTGGAAATTCGGGTGCGAGATAACGGCAACTCTGTGCCGGTGACCCTGTGGGTGGGCGATCGCGCCTATCGCTTCTAAGCCTTGCGATGCGGACAATTCAGCCCGCGCAATACTGCCAGCAAGTCCGCAACAATTAGGCAACAGGCAGGCAAAACTTAAAGGTGCTGCCCTTGCCTAGTTCGCTTTCCACTTCGATCTGGCCGTTTTGGAGTTCCACGAGGCGGCGGGTAATCGCCAAGCCAATCCCCGTGCCGCCGGAATGGAGCGATCGCGATCGATCCGCCCGCCAAAACCGCTCAAACACATAGGGCAAATCCGCCGCCGCAATCCCCACCCCCGTATCAACCACCGTCACCCAAACCCGCTTTTCCGCACACCAAGCACGGATCGCAATTTCCCCCGCTTCGGTATAGCGCAGGGCATTCGAGACAAGGTTTTGCAGAATGCGCTTCAGATAGACCTGATCGTTCCAGGGTATGCGGACCACCGGCATGCCGCCGGCAGCCTCGCCTGCCCGCATCAGATGCAACGTGGTCTC
>CAZCWE010000169.1:3025-8585 GCA_964502285.1 uncultured Spirulina sp.
TTCCCCCGCTTCGGTATAGCGCAGGGCATTCCCCACCAAATTCATCACCACCTGCTCGGTGCGATCGAAATCCGCCCACACCGTCGGCAAGTCCGCCGGGCAATCCAACCGCAACCGGGGATTATCATCAATCAACTGATCCTGAAATCGTTCCACCATCCCCTGCAACAACGGCAACAACTCCACCCGTTGCAGATGAATCGGCAAATAGCCCGCCTCCGCCTTGGATAGTTCCTGCAAATCGTGGGTTAAGCGTTCGAGGCGTTTCGTTTCTCGCACCAAGCGCAGATAAAGTTCTGGGGATGGCTCTAACCCCCCATCGGACAGTTCTTCCAGATAACCGCGCATCACGGTTAAGGGCGTGCGCAACTCGTGGGTGAGGTCGCCGATGAGTTCTCGGCGGCGTTTTTCCACCCCCTCTAAGCTGTTGGCCATGCGGTTAAAACTTTGGGCCAGTTCATTGAGTTCGGGGATTTCCGTCGTGGGCATCCGTTCTTGCAGTTGACCCGATGCGAATTTTTGCGTGATGTCCGCCATGTTGCCCAGGGGTTGGGTAATCCGCTTCGACAGCCAAAAACTCAAGCCGCCCGCCGTCGTGCCGCCAATGATCACCGACCACAGGCTGCTGCTATTCCAGGCACTTTCAAAGCCGTCGATTAAATACGTGCGGGCCGATCGCACCGTCACCAAGCCCCGCCGCTCCAACTGTTCCAAGCGCAACACAAAAAACCGGGGCGAGGAAAATTTGGCAATTAAGGTGAACGTTCCTAACCCCACCACCATCACCAAGAGATGGGAGAGCAGCAGCCGGGTACTGAGTCTAAATTTCGCCATCGTCGTGGAACTCCATCGGGTGCGACTACGTCAGGATTACCAACCCCTACAGTAACGCTTCCCATGATGCAATTAACCTGGCGCAACACCACCGCAACCCTCCTCACTGCAACATTGAGCCTCGGTGGCCTCTTGCCCCTGTTAGATTCGGCAACGGCGCAACGGTTGCCGGATATTTCGCGGGCAACGATTCCGGCGGGCACGATCTTGCCGACGGAGTCTGCGGATGCGGAAACCGAGAAGATTTTATTGACCATGGACGAAGAAGAGCCGTTGCCCTATACCTTGGTGCTGGCCTCGAATGTGCGCGATCGCAATGACCGGATTCTCCTCGCCAAGGGGACGGTGATCGAAGGGTATGTCGAAGTGATTGAAGACGAAGGGGCTCGCTTTGTGGGTCAAGAAATTCTCGTCGGAGCCAATCGCCTCGTCCTAGACGGCAATTCTGAGTTAGTGACCACCACCGAAAAAGTGAGGAAGGGGGCCGATGCTGATGACATTCTCCAAGGGGCAGCGATCGGGGCGGCGGCGGCTTCGGTGTTGTCCGTGCTCACGGGAGATAATTCGATTTCTATCGGTGAAATTTTAGGCGGTGCGGGAGCCGGAGCCCTGGGCGGCTTGCTTTTAGGGCGCAGGTCTGTGGAATTCTATTCCGTTGATCCCAATGAAGATTTAGATGTGACCCTCATCAATGACTTAGCCTTGTAAGCGTTGATCTGCCTTGTAAACCTTGATCTATGGGGATCGTTCTGCACTGTGGTTAGTAATGACCAGGGTGCAGTTTTTCATGGTTGCCATTCCACTTTGGCACATCCAGATTGTGTAGCCCTCATCCCCCAACCCCTTCTCCCAAAAAGGGAGAAGGGGAACCGGAGGCAAAGTCCTGCGCCCAGCTTGAGAGAGGGATTTAGGGTAGGGGGTTACGTATAGCAGTGGACAAGTTTGTTAGGACATTTAATCAGCGCACCCTGAGCGGAGTCGAAGGGTAAGCGGCCGGGCTTCGACTCCGCTCAGCCCTCGACAGTATCTTTTGAGAAAAAGGGAATCTTAGGTGTCCTAAACTTTGTGACTACTGCTATAACTGGGATTCTCTCTTGTGCATTGCTGTCATTTTTTGTTGCGCCTCAACGATCGCAGGAACGATAGGCCGTGTTTTTCAATGGTTTGGGAATGATAGAAATTTGCGATCGCTCATTACCCCAAAATCGACCCCCCAATCGAAAAAAATTGCTGTATCCTGTCTATCGATTTGCTTTTCTATAGACTTTTATTCAACGTTAGTATTTCACATCAATATGAACATCATCGATGCTCAAATGTGGCTGGGTTCCATTGCTGGGGTTTGCACAACCCTGGCTTTTTTGCCGCAGGTCATCGCAACCTGGACATCGCGATCGGCGAAGGATCTCTCTTGGGCGATGATGTTAACGCTGTGTTTTGGGATTGTGTTGTGGATTGTCTATGGCTGCTCAATTCAGAGTACGCCGCTGATTCTCAGTAATGGTGTGACATTAGTGCTAACCGGGACGCTTGTGGCCTTGAAGGTGCGGTTTCGCCAGCAAGCATAAGGGCGCGATCGCACCCCAAGAAAATTCCCTACTGAATGTTGATTCAGTAGGGAATAACATCTGTGTTGAATATCTGGCGATGAACTAAGCTCCGACGGATTCTTTAGCCGCATACATCACTTCAAGGCTGATCTGGCTGATGTTGCGATCGCGGGCAAATTTTTCGGTATTCCGCTTCACTTTACCGCGCACAAACCCAGGAACCTTATTCAGTTCAGTTTTGGCTTCTTTTGTCCAATTGAGATCAGAATCGGCCGAAATCCCTTTGGTGATCACTTCTTTCGTGTCGTGACCGCCGAAGATTTCTAAGAGATGATCTTCCATCCCTAATGTGAAGGAATTATAGACCAAATCCGCGATCTGGTTTGTGCCTTCGTATCCCAAAAAGGGACGATAGCCAATGGGGAAATCTTGGATGTGGATCGGCGCGGCGATCACACCGCAGGGAATATTGAGGCGTTTGCCCACATGGCGTTCCATCTGCGTGCCGAAGATCGCGGAGGGTTCAATACGGGCGATCGCATCCCCAATTTCGCCATGATCTTCACTGATCAACACCTCATCACAATACTCGCTCACTTCCTGGCGGAACCAGTCCGCATCATACTTGCAGTACGTCCCCGCCAGCACCACATGAATCCCCATCTCCCGGACGAGAATTTTCGTCATCGCAGCGGCGTGGGTATTATCGCCAAACACCACGGCTTTCTTCCCGGTCAAGTTTTGGCAGTCAATGGAGCGCGAAAACCAAGCCGCCTGGGACACATGGAGGGTTTGCTCTTCGATGAAGGCTTCATAATCCACATCAGCCCCTTGGGCGTTGAGAATGCCTTGGATGGCGCGGATGCAGCGGGCGGTATCCACCACGCCCATGGGCGTAATGTCCACCGAGGGCGTGCCAAATTCCGCCTCTAAATATTGGGCAGCCATGGGGCCCATTTCGCGGTAGGGCACAAGGTTGAACCAGGCTTTGGGCAGGGTTTTGAGTTGGTCAACGGTGGCCCCTTCGGGGATGACTGTATTCACGGTAATGCCAAGATCCGCCATTAACCGCTTCAGTTCGGTGCAGTCGTGGCGATTGTGGAAGCCGAGGGTGGACACACCGAGGATATTGACAGAGGGTTGCTCGGTTTTGGTGGTGTCAAGATCGCCTTGTTTGCGGGCTTTTTTGATGTAGTATTCGACGATCTGCTGAAGGGTGCGATCGCTCGCCTGCAACTCATTGACGCGATAGTGATTCACATCGGCCAACATCACATCACATTGAGAATCGAGTTGGGCGCGATCGACAAAATTCTGTAAATCTTCTTGGAGAATGCTGGAGGTACAAGTGGGCGTGAGCACGATTAGATCGGGATGCTCTTCACCATCTTTGCGGGTGATATTGTCCACCACTTTTTCTTGCGAACCCCGCGCCAACACGTTGCGATCCACGACGCTGGTGGTGACGGGGGTAAAATTCCGCTCCCGTTCGAGCATCGATCGCATCACATTAAAATAGTCATCACCGAGGGGCGCATGCATAATGGCATGGACATTTTTAAAGGAACTCGCCACCCGTAACGTACCAATATGGGCGGGCCCTGCATACATCCAATACGCCAATTTCATAACGAGTTAGCCTCCGTGATAAGTATAAATACAGGTCAATGTATCGTAATGAATCGGAAGATTAATCAATCCGATTCTGGTTGTGTATTGTCTCAGAAACTTCCGAGCGATCGCTCGGTTCTGTTACATATTGTCGTCTTTGCTCATTGGCCTTGAAATTACACCGGAGCAGGAGCGATCGCGCCTTTTTTTAAGGGTGCATCCCATTCCAGACCCCGTCATGTCCATCCCCCAGACAAGTAGCAAGAGATGCCAGCGGTTGAGCATTGGGCCATTGCACCAGTCTGTCGTTCTGCTCAAAAAAGGCGGCAATGCCTTATCCGTGAAGGCTGGGAAGTGTCAACGTTTTTCCATTCACAGGACTCGCCCCCTCAGACTGATCCGGATTTTGTTGTGATCTGCTGCCGGAGGTCAGAGCATGGGTATTGGCTCCCTGACGATTTGTGAACTGGGCAACAATCCCCCTACGGATTCCGTCACATGGGCCAGAATAAAACTATGACGTAAGCATGAGTGAGTTTGACTCCCCATTACTTTGATGATTATGAATAAGACATTTTGGTCTCGCCCGCCTCGTTGGGCCTATGGATTTCTTGCCCTATTAACCGCCTTCACCATTTGGGCGGTTCAGCCCCCAGCTCAAGCGATTTCCATCTGGGATATTATTCGGGGCGGCGCACGGGTCTTACAAGGGATTCAACTGGCGAACATGTCGCCCGAACGGGAAATGGCCGTCGGCACACAAATCGATGGCCAAATTAAGCAGGATCTGGCGCGAAATGGTACACCTGTGATTCGTGATAACCATCCCGCAACGCTCTATGTTGCCGAAATTGGCCAGAGAATGGAGGCAATCTTGACCCCAGAAGAGCGGCGGGAGATTGATTTCAAATTTCAGGTGGTGAATGATCCCAATATCAACGCCTTTGCGACCATGGGCGGCTATGTCTATATCAACGCGGGGTTGATGTTGTTGGCGGATACGGAGGCGGAACTCGCCGGGGTGATCGGTCATGAGATGGGCCACATCATTGAAAAGCACGCGATTAACCAAATGCGCGAACGGGCGGTACAGCAGGGGATTCTCTCCGCCGCAGGGCTAGATCAAGCCCAGGTGGTGCAGTTGGGGGTAGATGTGGCCCTGAATTTGCCCAATAGTCGGGGCGATGAAAATGAATCCGATGAAGTGGGCTTGAGTCTGTTGCGCCGCACGGGCTATAACCCCAATGGCATGGTGAATTTCATGACGAAGCTGGCCCAACAGGGGGGCGGTCGCGGTATGACGATCCTCAGTACGCACCCGAATCCGGGGGCACGGGTGGAGAATTTGAAGCAAATCATTGCGGCAAATCCACCAACAGCAACGGAAACGGCGGGGATGGATACGCTGGACTATTGTTTGGATATGAAAGAGGTGATCAGCGATCGCATCCAATGCCAATAATCTAAAGACCCCTCACCCAACCCTCTCCCGCCGGGCTACTGCTCATACACAAATCCATCTCAAGAGCCTACACCATCCTTCAATCCCCCCTAGCCCCCCTTTT
>CAZCWE010000170.1:0-8563 GCA_964502285.1 uncultured Spirulina sp.
CCGGATTTTCATATTCCCTCAACCGAAAATCCTCGCCCGCATTGGCAATATCAAGGGAAGATTGGGGCGGGTTGGGACGAGCAGTATTGCTGGGGTCGGGGGTGGGGCTGAGGGGTGCAAGGGGGCGACCGATAGTTTTGCGGGGGCGTTCCGGTAAGGGGGTGGGGCGATCGCCGCCCTCCGAATTATTGGGGACGGGTTGGATCTTGTATTGGTAGGGAATGGTGGCCGCCGATCTCGGATTCTGGGGAGACTGTTGCTGCCCTGGGAAAGGTCGGGACGATGGATTGCTCCGGATTGGGGAGTTGGGGAGTTGGTTGAGGTCAGGGATGGGATATTGGGGCGATCGCACCGCAAGATCGGGTAACCCAGCATTGGCCGAGGTGGGCATCGTCACGGCCAGGGGCAGGCGGCTAAAATCCTGGGCGGAAAGTTCCACCATGCCCACCTGATTGCGCGGTGCTCCGCCCTCGCCACTGAGGAGGGGCCCATCGGCAAAAAACGGCAGGGAGGGCAACGCCACACCGAGCATGGCGTGCATTCCCACCGAGGCATAGGCGGCGATCGCGGTGGGTTGACGAATGCTACTGGCAAGAATTGCCCAAATTGACGAAGAAGCCATGGCTAATAATCAGGAGCGACAGGTCGGTTATGAATGATCAGCACTGAGAAGTAGCTCAATTGTAGCGTGGGGCGATCGCGCAAATTATCATAAATCTGCTGATCCGGCATCGTAGCCCGTTCTACGACCCAACTGCGATCCAAGAGTTCCCACTGACGCAACACCTGCCACACCTGCCCATACACCGATCCCACCTTCAACAACACCACCACATCCGCCCACTGCAACACCTTTTCCAACTCCGCCACCCGATACAGGGCCGGCAGCACCACATACCGCTGCCCCTGACAGGTGAGGGGAATCCCCAGGGTAGCGGCGGCGGCGTAGGGTGACGACACTCCCGGCACGATCTCGATCGTGACCTCCGGATGCTGCTCCCGCAGGGTTTGGGCTAGATAGGTGAAGGTGCTGTAAAAACTCACATCCCCCTCGCAGGCAAAGGCCACATGTTGACCTTGGGCGAGATAGTCCCACACCTGATCAGCGGCGTTTTGCCAGGCCTGCATCAGGGTGGCTTCGTCGCGGGTGTAGGGAAAGGGGATCGGCAGCCGGTGTTGCTGTTGGCCGGTAAACCAGGGGGTAATAATTTGCTCAGCCACGCCGGGCTTTTGATCAAGACCCGCCGGAAAGGCAATCACATCAGCCTGACGCAGGAGCCGCAACCCTTTGAGCGTAATCAGCTCAGGGTCGCCAGTACCGACGCTGATACCGTAAAGATGACCGAGGGAAGCGACAGGAGACAAGGGCGTGAGAGGAACGGGGACTGCAATGATTTCAGGCTTTATCTTAACGGATCAGGATAGAGCGAACGGCCGCGATCGCAAATGATAACCAAGATTCGTCAGATCAGGGGTTCAGTTAGGCTTGACCTAGAAAACTTCTCGGATGACCTGTTCTAATATAAAAGCGATCGCCTGAGTCAGGAGATCTCATTAGAACCTCAAAATGTAGGCGCAAATCTATGAATAATGTCTTTGTTCAGGCTGTCGGTGTCGGAGCTGTCACCTATTTGCTGTTTAAGGGATTGGATTGGATCATCATCTCCATCCTAGCAATCCTCGAAACCTTGTCACGCTGGTACCGATATTACGGCAGCCCTTGGGCAGAAGAGGCGGCTATCGGTGCGTTCTTTCTTTGGCTGATCATCGCTGGTATTCTGTCCAGTCGCCGCTCGTGAGTAAGCCCAAACCCACGAGACAAAAACCCATTACCCTCGAAACTATTGTTTTGGGGGTCGTGATTGGAAATACGGTCTCCGGACTGCTATTTTTCTTGATCGCGACGGCACTCACATCCAACGGAGGATTATCAATATTCTTCCTGATTATTGCCTTTGCTGTATTTGCCTGGTGGGCCATAAAACGCATCATCGACCAAACCTGATTGTTAACAAGTGGAGCGCGACGTAATCGATCAGCCTGGGCCGCTTAACCTCTTAACTGGCCTAGAAAAATCCCCAGCGATGGCCGCGATCGCAAATCTTCCGGCCAGGATTCTGTGGGAGTGGGTTGACCGGTCAGGGTACAACTAGGGAAAGAGTGGATCGCGTATTGAGGAGCAGGATGATGGTGCAGGGATGGGCTAGAACGCTACGGGGTCTGGGTTTGGGAATGATCGGAGGCGGGGCGATCGCGCTGTCCCTCACCACTGCAACGCTGGGCCAACGGATCAATGACCCGGACTTTTTTGAACAGGGGCGCGATCGCCTCGAAACGGAAATCGATCGCCTCAACCAACCCGAACCGGAATCGGTACTGCGATCGCGCCCCGACTCGGTCTGGCTGGTTGTCACCTCGGCCCCCGGTGGATTTCGCGTCGCTGTCCCGTCCCCCGTCACCCCCCAAGACCCGATCAGCCTCGATCTCCCCAGCGGCGCGATCGCCGTTGCCGGCGCGATCGCCAACCACGACGACACCGAATATGTCTTCGCCTTTGGGGACTACGCCACCCCCACCGCCACCCCCGCCGATCGCCTCACGGAACTCCGCGACTACATGGTTGCCGATACCGATTGGGCGATCGCCCAAGATCAATCCATGCCCCTCGGAGCCTTTCCCGGTCGGCGATTCGTCCTCTTCAGCCCCCAACAGATGATCACCTATCGCTTCTACCTCGTCGGCACGCGCCTCTATATCCTCGGCGTGCTTCAAGCCCCCGAACGCGATCGCACCGCTGAAATCGAACGGTTCTTCGCCTCCTTTACTGTTGATTTCTCTCCATGAGATTTTCAAAGCCCTGAAAATAGACAAAGAAAAGGAACTCGGAAACCTTATTTATCTTAGGTTCATTCTTGAGTTTCACTACAAATAGTTCGAGATGAATCAGATGATTTTACATTTATACTGTACCCTTTACCTGTGAGTATATTTTGACTGAGCAAGTTGGAAATCGTTGATTCTACACGTTCAGTTGCAACACTGATCAGCCAAGGTTCACAAGCTGCTTGTTTGACCTTTTGGATACCGTTTTTTTGAGCCTCAGGGATTAATTCAATTGGATTTGGTCCGACAACGAAACCCTTTTCATAACTGTAGACTTTAGAGTGCTCAACATCAAGCTTACTATCTAATATTTTTAGAGGTGGTAACATTACGTCAATCACCTTTTCGACTTCATCAACATTGATACTCTGTTCTCCAAACTCACTGAGATTAATACCAACTCGAACTGTTCCATGTGCTATGTACAAGAGCTTGCTTGTTGATGCCATTACTCGCTCTTGTACTGGAACAATGGTTTCCATTTCAAAGACAGCCGTTGTTAATTCACTAACATCACGAACGGCGTTAACAACAATAGATCTTGGATTTATTTTTGCGTCTGAGTGAAGAGGGTTATTGGTATACAAAACAAATAAAAGAAAAGCAATTGTCAATAATACAGTGTAGATAATGAGAAAAAGGTTTCTTTTGACATAATCCCATATTTTTTTGAATATTTCGATTGCATTATCAAAGCTCATGGTTTACTGTCTCCACTTTCAAATATTTTTACAGTATCATATAAATTAGGCATAGGATAAACCTTGTTAAGAAGAGCCTAGGAATGACAGAAAAACTTGGAGGGTAACCACAACAAACTTTGTAGGTGTTCGTAAACCTGAATTAGGTAAGTCTGATTTGCGTGAAACCCGTTGATGGAACACAACCGATGTTTGTCCCTATGCAGTGGAGGGAATTGCGCCGCCTTAGGTTCGGTTCTACACCCTTGGAATCGGGAGGAAAGCCGCTAGGATGAGGGCGACAGCGCATGGGATGGGTATGATGACGACGCAAGCGAGGAGTTTTCCCACACTGGGCCAAATTGTCGGGCAAAGTGAACAACTGGATTTTTTAGAAGTCGTGCCGGCAGACGCGATCGCCCCCACGAATACCGCCGCCGCCGAATGGTCAGCCGCGATCGCCGCCATCAACCACCTCCTGCTCAACCTCTTCGCCGCTTCCCCCCGTCCCTGTGCTGGGCTGGTTTTGGCCGGGCCGAATCCCGTCCTCCATGACCCCTATCTCCTCACGCAATTGGTGACGGGACTCTTTCGCCCCCAATCCCTCGAAGACATTGCCCTCGCCCATTTTCAGCTTCCCGCTGCCCCCACCGACACAGAACCCGCACCCCCAGTTCCCCAGCAAGAATATCCCCTCGTGCCCAACGATCCCCTCGTCGATGAGCAGTTTTGTCTGGTCTGGACGCAGGGATTAGGGGCGGTGTTCGTCCTCGATCGCGATGATCAGGGCAAACCCGCGTTTCACTTTTCCTTTAGTCCGGAAGTGTTGAGCCAAGCCTGGCAAGCCTTGCGATCGCGCCTCCGCCTCACCTGTCCGCACCACGTCGCCCCCCTCGATCGCCTCATCGAACAACACCAACCCCCCAGCCCCGATCATCGCTTGATCACCGCCTTTCATCGGCTCATGCTCAAGCACTTGCCCCAACACACCCCACCCCACACCGTCCCCACGATCCAGATCAACGCCCAACCCCGCGTCCCCGAATCGGATCACACCGCTGAAGTTGAACTCCTCCAAGCCCTCACCCACGAAGTCCGCACCCCCCTCACCACAATTCGGATGCTGACGCGCCTCTTGCTGAAAAAGCGGCGCACCTTTGCTGATGACGTGATCAAACGCCTCGAAAGTATCGACCAAGAATGCACCGATCAGATCAACCGCATGGAGTTGATTTTCCGCGCGACAGAACTAGAGTCCCAAGTGGGCGATCGCGACCTCGGCCAACTGATCCCCATCTCCCTGCAACAAATCATCCAGCAGCACACCCCCCAATGGCAAAACCAAGCCCAACGCCGTAACATCACCCTCGATATCGTCCTCCCCGAACAACTCCCCACCATCATCAGTCACCCCGCCATGCTCGCCCAAGTCCTCACGGGCCTGATGGAACGCCTCACCCGTTGCCTCCCCACGGGCGAAAATATCGCCGTCCAAGTCACCACCGCAGGCGATCAACTCAAACTCCAATTCCTGTCCCAAAACACGTCCCTTTCCCACTCCCTCAAATCCCTGGGGCAACTCCTGATGTTCCAACCCGAAACCGGCAGCCTCAGCCTCAACCTCGATGTCACCAAAAACCTCTGCCACGCCATGGGCGGCAAACTCACCGTCCGCCAACGCCCCACCGCTGGCGAAGTCCTCACCATCTTTCTCCCCCTCACCAGCTACCGCCTGATCACGCCTTAACCGCGATACCGGGCGTTGATCTCCAGTTCTGGCGATTGGATGCAAAGATTTGGATGAGTCCAACAGCACTGGCTAGGGGTGTTGTACAATTCCCTTGTCTAACGCCCCATGTTGTCACGTTGTCTATGACTGCGTCTATCCTGTCTGCGGATTTTCTGCTGGTTGATCCGAGTAAAATCAAAACGCTCTACGCCTATCATCTTGATGTGGGAGAAAGCAGTCTCCAAGCCATTGGACGCAAGCTAGCCTACGAAATTGACCGATTTTTCGACACGCCTAATGAGTATTGGGCATGGAGTTCTCCGGTTCTGATTAGTAATACCCAAAAAGCCCCGGAGCAGCTTCACCTGTTGCTCCGCCTACTGTGGCAAAATCAACCAGAACCCTTTCGCGATCTCCGCTCGATTCAATCGATTACGCCCGATCGCTTCACACCACAACACCAAGCCGATTATGCCCATGCGATCGTTCGTAAACGTCTAGGGCAAAAGATTCGTCATATCCTCAAAGCGGAAGATCAAGAACAGGATAATATTCGCATTGAACGCCGTTATGAAACCCGTGCTTGGGAGATTCAAGGATATCCAGCCCTTTCGATTACGGTGCGATCTAACGTAATTTTGACGGCAGGATTTAGCGCGATCGCAGCCAAACTCGACGACCCAGAGAGCCTGATCGGAACCTGGGCACTCGTGACCGCCCAAGACTTTAAAGGAAAAATTATCGAGATCATCGGCTCCTTGGCAGAGCATCGCGATCGCCTCTTCAATTCCTCCCGCAATGATCACGTTAAAGCCCAAATCCAAGCCGCCGCTGATCATGAAATAGTCGTCAAAATCCAAACAGCATCCAAGCGCTCCTATGATTATCCGCTGTGCTGTCTTCAGCCCAGCCTAGACATGGACACCTTAAGCAAGTTTGAACTCGACACCTACAAGATTACGAAAGCTTGGCGATTTTCGCCCCAAGTTCGTCGTCAACTGGTTCAAAAAATTGCTGATCAAATTAGTGCCGAGACCCTGATTAATTCCAGCGATTATCCTCACTGTTTTACAACGGCTGAATCCCTCCAACTCTCTAATCAAATCCAGGTCGGCAATCATCAGGCGTTTCCCTATGTCGAAAAGCAATTAATGAAGCAGCTTCGACAGCACGGCATCTATCAAAAAGCAGCTAAATTTATGCAGAATGGCGGTGAATTTGTGATTGGCGTGATTGATGCGCGGCGCGATCGCCGCCCGACACGATTCAAACAAAAACTGGTAGATCTGCTCACGTCCATGGGGTTTAAGCCCCGGTTTCTCCCGCCCCACGTCGTCACCCAGATTTCACCGGTTACTCTCGAAACCGCCGTGCAGACCGTGAAGGCGCAAAACCCAGATATTATCTTGGGCTTACTGCCGCAAAAACGACCGGGAGATGGGTCTGTGTATGGGCGTTTAAAAGCGTTGACCGTGGGGGATGATCTGCCGAGTCAGATGGTGTATGAGCCGACTTTAGGAAAGTCCTACGCCGAAAATAATGTGGTGCTGGGGATGTTGGCGAAAACGGGGAACACCTTGTTTACCTTGGCGGAGCCGTTGGCGTTTGCGGATTATGTGGTGGGGTTGGATGTGGCGCGGGCGGTGAAGGCGAATCTATCGGGGTCGATTAATAGTACTGCGATCGCACGGGTCTACCTCAACACGGGCGACCTCTTCGGGTATCGGATCAACGACGCACCCATCCCCGGCGAAACCCTCCCCCTCAACGTCCTCGAATCCCTCTTTCCCGCCGAACATTTTGCCGGTAAGCGCGTGATCATTCATCGCGATGGACTCTTTCGGGGCGCAGAAAAACACCACTTACAAACCATCGCCCTGCACCTCGGCGCAACGTTCTACTATGTGGAAGTCCGCAAAAGTGGCGCCCCCCGTCTCTATCGTGAACTCCCTCCTGCTGACCCAGCTCAACCGAGTGCGATCGCGCCCCCGCAAAAAGGCGACTGCCTGATCTTCAGCAACACCGCCGCCCTGCTCGTCTCCAGTTTGCCCCCCTCCTCCGGTGTCACCCCCCAACCCCTACATATTCACTGCGATCCTCAGTTAGGGATTCAAAACGCAATCCACTCCATTCTCGCCCTAACCCTGCTGCACCATGGTTCGGTGAAGTCTCCCCGCCTGCCCGTCTCCCTCCACTACAGCGATAAGATCGGCTCCCTCACACTCAAGGGCATCAAACCCAAACACCTCGATGGGGTGCTGCCGTTTTGGCTGTGAGGAGGATTATTGCAAATTGTCTATTCTCCTTGCTCTTGGATGCCTCCAGCGCAAACAATAAGAATGAAGAGTCGAGGGCAATTAATGATGAAAGCTGCTGAAATCATGACATCCGATGTGGTCACTATTCGGGGATCTGCAACGGTCGCCGATGCGGTGAAATTAATGCGCGATAAAAAATTGCGGGCCTTGATCGTCGATCGCCGCACAGACGAAGATGCCTACGGTATCGTCACAGAAACCGACGTGGTCTACAAAGTGACTGCCTACGGGAAAGATCCGAAAAATGTGCGGGTGTTCGAGATTATGAACAAGCCCTGCATTGTCCTCAACCCGGATCTAGGCGTGGAATACGTGGCGCGTCTGTTTGCGGATACGGGCATCCGTCGCGCTCCGGTGATCAAAGACAAGCTCTTGGGCATTGTTTCGACCACCGATATTTTGCAGAAGAGCGATTTTATTGAAAAACCGAAGGAGTTAACCTTAGAAGCGGAAATCATCGATGCTAGGGATAAGGCGCGGGCGATTTGCGCCGAAAAAGGCCCCACCTCGCCAGACTGTGCGGCAGCTTGGGACATTGTGGAGGAACTGCAAGCCGAAGCCTCTCACCAACGCGATCAAAAACCGGAAAAAACGTACTTTGAAGAATACTGTGATGAGTATCCCGATGCGTTTGAAGCTCGGATGTACGATACCTAAACCGGATGTCGGGGCAAACACGCGAATCCCCTCAACCCTGCCGTAGTGCGTCTCTGGACGAAGTCTGATTAGCCTAGCACTGAACTGGAATAGGGTGGGCAGTGCCCACCCTACAAAGGTTTCGGCATTTAACTTTTGAGGGATTCGGGGAGCTATAAGTCCCGCGCTGTATGGGAAGCATCAGCGTCGGGAGACATGGACTCCCCGCGCTTGTCTCATCCCCACCGCTACGCGGAAGCAAGCTACGTTGGGGATGAGACAAGCATTTACCAGTAGCGATGACCAAAACCAATGGG
>CAZCWE010000171.1:0-8467 GCA_964502285.1 uncultured Spirulina sp.
GCGAGAATATTTCAGATGAAAATCTCACCTACCTATCCCATGTTTTAGGCAGACCATATGAATCTGCAAGATTTGCAACGTCTGATGTGTCACAGCATTCAGTTGGCGTATTTAAAAGGTCGTTCGGTGAATTTAGCCAGTATCACCAAGGTGCTGGTGAAGACGCAACACTGGATCTTTTCAGAATACTAGAAACCATTCCTGCAACCAGTCTATTGATCATTGATGAAGTAGAGGCTTCGTTACACCCAAAGGCTCAGAGGAGGCTAATCGACTTCCTCATGAAACTGTCACGCAAGAAGCGATGCCAGATTGTTGTTTCGACACACAGCCCATACGTTCTAGAACAACTACCACAAGAAGCGCGTATTCTTCTAGTGCCTGGAAACCAGGAAACAAATGTCATTTACGGAGCAAGCGTTGAATTTGCTATGAGTAGAATGGATGATCCGGTTCATCCTGAAATGGTGGTTTATGTTGAAGATCGTGAGGCCGAAATATGGCTTCGTGAGATATTAGTCTCAGATGAAAGCAAAGCATCGGTAATAGACCGTATTGAAATTTGCCCGGTTGGGCCTGCGAATGTCGTACAAACTATGGGGATTCTTGGTGCTGAAGGACGCTTGCCGAATTCAAAGAGTCTAGCAATCTTAGATGGTGATAAACAAGCATCCAGAGGATGTATAGTACTTCCTGGAACATCTGCTCCGGAAATTGTGGTTTACGGTGAATTGAAAGACATAAACTGGGCCAATTTACCTGAAAGAATCGGTGTAGGTGCAGGAACTCTTTTTGCTGATCTAGAAGATATTATGACTGATCCAAATCATCATAACTGGAATAAAAAACTAGGTGATAAAGTTCGGAAGTCACATGTATCTGTTTGGGAAACTCTTGTTGGTGAATGGGCGAGAATGTGTTTGACAGAAGATGATAAAGAAAGAATCTATAGCTCAGTTGAAGGGATACTGGCACAAGATCATTAATATCCAACAATGTGCTACAGTCGTTAACGCTACTTTCGTTTGGATGAGCGCATACGTCAGCCTGCTCAGCTAGTCTCCACCAATTTCTACTAATGTTTCAACAGCGGCTAAACGTTCTAACGCTCTCGGTAATATCTCGCTCAAAGTCTCACACAACTGAGCATTAGAAGTATTGCTGCAAGTCAGCCAAATGATTTAATGATTTTTGGAGGCAACCCAAGCTGCGTTAAGCAAATCCACAAATTCCCTATGCTTTGTCATTACAATCGTGCTTTGGATGGAAATGATCCAGCAAATGCCAGATACTGTTGAGCATACGGATTGACCAAAGCCACTTGTGTTGTTGCAAAGGTATCAGCAACCACTGACGCGAACTGTTAGGTCACAATGTACAAGAAGAAAGTGAATGAGAGCAGGCGAAATTAAACCGTTCAACAGTAGCAATGTGGATTCAGCACCCGTTGATCTATCTTCAGAGGTTGATGGTATTCCGATTGAGGATATAGGTGCTTCAGGTACAATGAAACTAAAGGCAACGTACAAATAAGCGATCGCTTGCGTTAAAGTTGATATCGTTACATAAACTTTTACAGACATGGCAGACCGTTCTAGCTCGCCTTCAACGTCTCTTGAATTGCTGCTTCATGAAATTGAAGCAACACCTAGAGAATATTGGACAGATTTGCTGGATGCTTTACGCCAGTTTCGACAGAAAATCCCATCAACCGCTTCACCTGTTATTGATGCAGAGCAAGCCCGAAAAAATCAAGCAGCGATCGACCTTCTAGATTCCTGGCTAGACGATACTGAAGATGCCTCGGAACATCAGCAAGCCTGGGATTTCCTGAGAACTGCGCTTGACGAAGATCGGCTATCCGATCGCCCCTTGTTTCCATGAATCGTCTGATTTTGCTAGATTCTGGGCCACTGGGAATGGTAACGAATCCCAAAGCGACAGGCACGCCCCTCGATTGCCAACTATGGCTAAAGTCCCTTTTGCGGCGTGGAGAAAGAGTTGCTGTTCCTGAGATTTCAGATTATGAAGTTCGTCGTGAGCTTCTTCGCGTAGGTCTATTGCGAAGTTTGCGGCGGCTTGACAGTTTGAAGCAGACGCTCGATTATATTCCGATTCAGACAGCTACGATGCTCCTAGCGGCTGAATTGTGGGCAGAAGCGAGAAAGACCGGACAGCCTACCGCCGATCCTAAAGCGTTAGACGGAGATGTGATTCTGTCTGCCCAAGCTCGTCTTCTCTGTGATGAGGCGACAGAAGTAATCGTTGCAACAACAAACGTGGCTCATTTGTCTCGGTTTATTACGGCATTGGACTGGCAATCCATTGTATGAGTGAGATTGTTGGTGAGCGATCACGACATCACAACTGTGGTGCAGCAGGGAGCGATCGCACGATGCAAATCATCCAGCAAATGCTAGATACTGTTGAGCAGAAGGGAGGTTGAAGACACCATGGCCCAGGCACTTGAGCAACGCACCTATACCCGCAAAGAATATCTGGAGTTTGAAACGGTTGCGGAGGAACGCCATGCATATGTCAACGGAGACATTCGACGCATGACAGGAGGCACACCCGACCACAACGAAATCGCAATCAATCTTGCAGCCCTGCTCAAATCGGCATTGCGAGGCAAACCCTATCGGATTTTCGGAGCCGACCAACGATTGTGGATTCGCGATCGCAATCTTTACACCTACCCTGATTTCATGGTTGTTGAAAAACCCTTACAGCTTCAAACGGGGCGTACCGACACCGTGACCAATCCTTGCTTTATGGCTGAAGTGTTGTCCAAATCAACCCAAGATTATGACCACGGCGAAACGTTTTCTGCTTACCGCACTGTTGAAAGCTTCCGCGAATATCTGCTCATTGACCAGTACAGTATTCACGTAGAACACTACGTCAAAACGACGGCTAATTAATGGCTGCTCTCAGAATATGATGATCCAAATATCACATTGTCCCTGAGTTCACTTGACGCTCAAATCGAAATCATTGCCCTCTACGAAAACAACGTAACAGCAAGAGTTTTAGAGATTTGCATCACGAAAAAAAAACGTAGTGCTTAATGTAATCAAACGTAATCTTTTGCCGCAATGATGAGTTGGTCAACACATGGATCTCTGAAATCCCCACTTTTTCGTTCCATCTACTCAGTAGTTTAAATATTCACGTTGTAGGGTGGGCACTGCCCACCCTACAAGGATTTCAGCATTTAAGAATGTTCTAGTTAGAAGTTTTCGGTTTCCTTGGGTGAGCCCACCGTGCCGGGTTTGTTGAGGAAGAGATTTCCTGCCGCATCGTTTTGATAGATGCAGGAAATATCCGGCGAATTGCTTTCGAGTGTGCCGGTGAACCCGAAGGTATTCATGCGGTTTTTGCAGTCGTTGACCTGTTCGTTGGAAATGAGTTTGCGCTGTTGCAGGAGCGACCAGTTGTTACGACGGAGCACACAACCGGGCTGCATTAAGGGTTGGGTGACGTAGACATTGAAGGGGTTGAGGGTGACAAACACCCGCATATCGGTGACGATCGCACTCGCGCCGTATTGCAGGCAAATGTCGGCGTTGGGGGCGCTGCGGTCAATGACTTCGCGGGATGCCACGTTAGAAATATTGTCACCAGGGGAGAGGCTCAACGCCATGCCTGCCCCAATCCCCAGGATGAACACACCCCCAAGGAGGGCGACCGTGCCGTAGTTGAAATTTTGGAAGAATTTTTTGTTGCCGCCACCACCAGGACGGCCCGCAGGGGGGCGATCATAATTCCGTTGGGGGGGGCGATCGTAGGTCGGACGGCTACGGCGTGTCATGGCAATACCGGGTCTTCACAGGTCAAGAATACATTCTCTCTAGACTAGCGTTTTCAAGTCCGATTGGGGGTGGGGGGAGCAATTTCTTCGGCGGGAGAAGCGGCGGGCGGGGGGAGTTGCGATCGCGCCGCCTCGGTTTGCAATTCCCACACCTGACGATAGAGCAATTCCAACTCACTGCCCACAGCAGCAAAATAGTCCATTTGCTGGGTTTGCAGCGACACCATAATCCGCAACACGAGCAGGGCTGCGATCGCCACAATCATCCCCGCCGCTGTGGTAATCAACGCTTCTCCAATTCCCACCGCTGCTTGGGAGGCTTCGACGGCAGTGCCGCCGCCGCCAATATTGAGGTTATTAAACGTCGTGATCAACCCCGTCACCGTCCCCAACAGCCCCAGCAGCGGCGCAACAGCCACCACGGTTTCGAGGAACTTTTCCCCCTGACGCATTTTGATGAATTCCTTATCTCCGGCGGCTTCCATGGCGAGGCGAAAGGTTTCGGGGCTGGGGCGATTGAGCAGGAGCGGCGCGAGGAGAAAGCGGCCCAAGGGGAGACTGTCGGAGCGTTGGGCGATCGCCTTAGCCTCGTTGAAATCCACCGCCGCTGTCTTTAAGATGCGCTGCGCCACTGGGTCCTCTTGGCGTAAAAAACGCAGCCAAAACCAGGCTCGATCCAGCGCACAGGAGAGGGTAAAAACCGATAACACCAGCAGGGGGTACATCACCGGCCCCCCTTGGAGAAAGAATTCGTACAAACGAGTCATAGAGAATTAGGGAACAGAACAAGGGAGCATGGTGAAAGATCAGCCGGACGCGATCAGACCTGATTTAACGACGGAATCATGCTAGATCTGGTTTCGTGTATCGTAAAGTTTAACTAAATATATAGCAATCCTCTTTAATTCATGAACAGGTAAAGGGCTTAATCCCCGTATGGATGGGGAGATAAGATCTCCGATTGATTTAGGATTGCTAGATAACTTCATTTGATTTCTCATCTTTATAGATAAAGATGTTCAAAGTGGAAAGCAAAAAAGTCATTACAGAATCAAAGCATCGATCATAAAATTAGCTGAAGACACATCATCAAAAGAGGTCATCTTTTTTGGAATAAGATCGATTATCTTGGTGTCCCGAAAATCTTTATAATGCAGCTAATCATCTAATTCATCAAGACTTTATCTATGCAGGGCTTCACAGATTTTGTCAGTCAATGTGATTTAGATGACGATCCGCTTAGACTGTCAGATAATATAGCAGTGGACAAGTTCGTTAGGACATTCAAGCAGCGCACCGGTCGTCGAAGGGTAAGCGG
The DNA here is from genome assembly GCA_964502285.1 of uncultured Spirulina sp. Classification (GTDB taxonomy): domain Bacteria; phylum Cyanobacteriota; class Cyanobacteriia; order Cyanobacteriales; family Spirulinaceae; genus Spirulina. The sequence continues at coordinate 5,133 of CAZCWE010000171.1, forward strand.
CCGGGCTATCTCCTGCGGAGACGCGACGCGAACGACGACCCTCAGCCCTCGGTTATTCAAAAATCAATATTTAGATGTCCTAAACCTTGTGACTACTGCTCTATTTCTTTGCGCCAATCCTATTCCAGATTAATACATACAATAAAAAATAGAATTAAGGCTGCAAGACAAATAAGGATTAACATTGATGATCGGGTTTATTTTGATGGCAATGCTGTGATTATATTTGCCCAAGATTGTCGTCAAGCCGCGAGTTTCGGGCAATGTGATAGAGAGGTGGAAGGAAATTTTTGGGTGATGGTGGTGATGTTATGGGGTGGCCAACGATCGCCACACCCGCAACACTTCCGCCACCGTCCAAGCCTGAGCGATCGCACCACGAGGGGTGCTACTGCTTATACACAATCCCCAAATACTGACCTAACTTGTGATCAATCCCCTTAAATTCCCCTTTTCAAGGGGGACTTTGAACGGCTCCCCCCTTAACAAAGGGCAGGGATTATTCATTGAGGAGAGAAAGTTTATCCTGGACTCTAAAGCATCATTACACCCTGCTGATGAGTACCAGCTTATTAACCTATCTCCAACAAGTCCCTGACTTCCGCACTTCCAGGGGTCGCCAGTATCCCCTTTGGGTGCTTTTACTGCTGCTCATTATGGGCATCCTCAGCGGCTGTCACTCCTATCTCGCCCTCGAAGCCTTTGGTCAACGTCATTACCCCGCCCTCGCGCACCAACTCGGACTTGATGGCGGTCGAGCTCCCTCCGACACGACCTATCGCCGCATTCTCCAGAAACTCAATTTCACCCATCTTGTTGACCTCTTTCACCGTTGGATGAGCCAATCTGTCGAGATTGCACCGGGTGAATGGTTGAGCATTGATGGGAAGAGCATCAAAGGCACGGTCTCCAACTTTGACAATGCCGGTCAAAATTTTGTCAGCTTAGTCTCCGTCTACAGTCACCATCAAGGTGTTGTCGTTGCTCTGCAACAGTTTGAGAACAAAGCTGACAGTGAACAAAAGGTGGTGCAGTATTTGCTTGAGACGTTGCAGTTGAGTAATGTCGTGTTGACTTTGGATGCCCTTCATACTCAAAAAAAACAATTCAGTTGATTGTCGCTGCGGGGAATGACTATCTCGTGGGGGTGAAAGGGAATCAACCGAAACTCTTGGCTCATCTACAAACCCATGCCAACACAACCCAGCCGGATAGTACCTTTGCGGAACAGGACACCAGTCATGGTCGGCGCGTTCATCGGCAGGTCGATGTGTTTCAACATCTGCCAACGCTGGCACCGCAGTGGTGCCAACCCCGCAGTGGAATTCGCGTTCGGCGTTATGGGTGGCGAGAGGGGAAGGCCTTTGAGGAAGAGCACTTTTACTTGAGTTCTCTAGCCTTGAGTGCTCAAGACTTTGCCCAAGGTATTCGCGGTCATTGGTCGATTGAGAATTCCCTCCATTGGGTCAAGGATGTGGTTTTGAGGGAAGATGCTGCTCCTTATCGGCAGCACAATTGTGCAACAAACTGGTCTGTGCTGCGCAATATGGCGCTCAATCTCTGTCGGAGTCATGGTTTCGCCTCGCTCACTCAGGCAATACGGGCATGGGCTCATGATCTGACGAGTCTTCTTGCTCTCTTCAGTGAATAATCCCTGCCTTAACAAAGGGGGGCTGGGGGGGATCGGCGAGAGTGTGAGAACTTGGGTAGCAGTTTGTGTATAAGCGGTAGCGAGGGGTGAAGGGCAGGTCGCCGTTGAAGATTTCGCTGAGGCTGGCGATGCAACCGGCGTTGAGGTGGTGGAGCATGGGGATGAGGAGGGCTTGGGCTTGGGCGCGATCGCCATAGACCGCGAGATGGGCTTGGATGTAGTGGCCGAGGCGCTAACCTAGGCCGTTGGAGGCGATCGCCCAATCCCAACGATTATGGTGCAACCTGTGGGGCTGCGATCGCTCCCCGCTGCGTAATCATGCAGTGACATACTCCTGACGCTCATGCTACGCATAGAGCGCGGGCTTCTCCATCCCGTTACCGAGACTTCGCGTTTTTGAGTGAGGCGATGCCCAACCCCACTTTTTGGATCAGAATTCCCGAATTCACATCCTGAGGCATTGATACCCCACAATCAGGGCAATCGTGCCAGCGGTCAGCGAGTTCCTTGGGAACCCGATTCAGACAGATTGCACAATGCTGAGACGTTCCGGCTGGATTCACCTGAATCACTCGCTTACCAGCTTTCGCAGCTTTGTAAGGCAAGATTTCATTCAGGAATCCAGAGATCCCCGCATCCGCAAAACTCTTATTGAGCCCTGACTTTGCCGCCTGACCATTCGGGGCAAATCCACCCTGACCATCGGGCTTGGGCTTGTTCTTGCGGGCCATGTTCTTGACCCGCAGCTTCTCGGTAAACACCACATCCGCCTTGTCCAACAGGCGACCCGCCACTTCGAAATGCCACTGCCGTCGCTGCCGAGCAATCTTCTGGTGCAGACGAGCCACGCGCTGATTGAGCTTGCGTCTGGCTTTTGACCTCTTGGGGCGTTCCTCTCGTTTGGCTTGGAGCTTGCCCAGCTTCTCTTGAGCTTGGCGATAGAACTTGGCGGGTTGCTCCGTTGAACCATCGGAACAGGCGATGAAATAGTCTAACCCCGCATCCACGCCGATGCTGTTTGCCATTGTTGGTTCGGTGAGCAATTCCGGCGGCGTGGGCACAGTCTTGTCTTCAAGCACCAGAGTCACATACCAGCCATCGGCTTTGAGTGTCACCATTGCCCCCTTGGACTTAAAGCCATCGGGGATGGGGCGATGTTGAATGAATTTGATGGCTCCGAGCTTGGGCAACGTGACCCGGTTTCCCTGGATGCAGTCGGCTTTGATGGCGGGGAACTTGAAGGTGCGATAGCGATTCTTGCCCTTGAAACGGGGTTTGCCGCTACGGTTCCCGTTGCAATCCCCTTGGACAAAGCGCGAGAACGCTAAGTCTACCCGCTTCACCATTTCTTGAAGCACATGGGCATGAATGTCTTTGTACCATTCCCGCTCTTGCTTGAGTTGCACCAAGGAGCGTTTCTGCCCGTAATATTCGGGACGTTCTCTGGGTTCGGCAATGCGACAGGTGAGGGGACAGGCATTAACGGAGCAGCGGTGATGCTCCCACCAGTCGAACCGGTCGGCGAGTAACCCGTTGTACTGATGCCGCAACATATTGAGCCAGCGGGTCATGCGACTGGACTGGTCAACTGTGGGCAAAAGTTTGTACTGGTAGTTGGTGAGCATTACGTTGACCAAAACCAATGGGTTTCAAGCCTCGCCCTTCTAGGGCGACTTTTTTGATA
>CAZCWE010000172.1:0-485 GCA_964502285.1 uncultured Spirulina sp.
ACCGAGGCGATCGCCCAAGGCAATGGAACGATTAAAGCGATGGGGCAATTCTAAGCCCAAATCTTCGAGCAAAATTAACCCCAACTGCTCATCCTCCCGCAGCCACCGCAAGAGCTGCACTTCCCACACCGTATCGGCATTACGGCGCAGATATTCCAGCGTCCAATAGCGGTTGGTTTGGCGTTCCACGAGGATCGCTTCTTGGGCGGAAGCGGTGACGCTGAAGATGATCGCCTGGATTTGATCCGGGGGGAGGGGCGGGGTTTCGCCCCGGAGAAAGGCTTTGATTTGGAAATGGGTGAGCAGGTCAGTGTAGCGGCGGATCGGGGAAGTAGCTTGGGTGTAGACGGGCAGGCCCAGACCCGCATGGGGGGCGGGGGTGATGCCCATTTCACTGCGGGGCATACAGCGGCGCATCGCGCAGTAGCGCACCGGGCCCGCAGGGAGTTTCATTAACTCTTCGTCGGGGGGGAGTTCGGGTTGGG
>CAZCWE010000172.1:495-8457 GCA_964502285.1 uncultured Spirulina sp.
ATATTGTTGGCTTGGGCAAAACGGCCGGTAACTTCTCCGGCGAGGATCATCATTTCGGCGACGAGTTGGCGCGATCGCGCCTCGTACAACACCTCAATACTAATATCCTCTTCACTTTTGACCTTGATCGAGGGTTCCGGCATCCGAATCTCAATGGAGCCTTGGGAGCGTCGCCACAGTCGGCGCAGTTGGGCGGCTTCGTTGAGGGCGATGATTTCGGGCTCGGCTTGGATCGCCAATTCCAGCATTTCATCCACATCAAGATAGGTGAGGCGATAGGTGGGCTTGATCCGGCTGGCATGGATGCTGAAGTCAGCGATCGCGCCCTTTTCATCGAGGATCACCCCAAAACTCAACGCCCCGCATTCTTGCCCCTGGATCAAGCTCATCGGCCCTGTGGCCAACTCCTTCGGGAACATCGGGATCATCCCCGTGGGCAGATACATCGTCGTGCTGCGGCGACGGGCTTCGAGGTCGAGTTCGTCGTTGAGGGTAACAAAGCGGGTCGGGTCGGCAATGTGAATCCAGAGTTTACTGCGTCCGTCGGGGAGCGTCTCCACACTCAGACCATCATCGATTTCTTCGGTGCTCTCATCATCAATGGTGTAGACCTTTAGATGGGTGAGATCGAGGCGATCGCGATCGCGATCGGGGGGGAAAGAATAGAGGCGAGAGTGGGCCACATCGATTACCTTTTGGGAGAATTGGACAGGATAAGAGCTGCGCCGGAGAGACAGATTTTCATGGCTCGACCACCAACCCACCTGCACCAACAGATCAAAAGCCCCCTCAGGGGTCGTAGGACGCTGCACCGCACTTAAAAGATCCTGAGCCGCTTTGTGGGTCTGTTCCGGATAGAGGACATATTTTTCTAACGATTCGAGTCGGGGGCGATCGCTGTCTTGCCACTCCACCGCACCCGCTGCGAGGGCCGTTTGCAGTCGTGCTAAAAAGGCTTCGCGCTCCTGTTCCCGTTGGGCTGCCACAGCGGTTTGATGCTTTAACTCTTCCACTTGGCTGCTGGGGCGGGGTTCATAGACATCGCCTTTCTTCTTGAAGTAGAGGCGATCCTCCGCAAGGAGCACATAGGCGGCATAGCACACGGGCGGCTCTTGGCTGTCGTAGAGGAGTTGCGCCAAGTCTGCCGGGGTGACGGCTTCGCCCGCTTCCACGAGCAATTCCCAGGCCACCTCTAGGTTAGAGGGGTCGAGATAGTCTTGAATGGAGTCGAGAAATGCAGGGATATCTGTAGCGTCGTATCCCGGTGCGATTTCGTAGTCAATCCGTTGCGGTTTGAGCGTGTGGGATTGGCCCCGCTCATCGACGAAAATCCAATTTTTTTTTCCTTCAGGGCGTTCCGCTACCGCCAGTTTGCGATCGCCTTGAACCCTAAATTCCACCAATCTGCCCTTTTCCACCCGACCCGCCTTATCCCAATCGCTGCATCTGTTCACTACGGTAGCATAGGTTGCTCAACCCCTAGCAGAGCCAACCGCTACAGGGGAGAGGAGAGGCGCGATGCTGAGACTGCGCCTAGTCCTAGCCTGTGTTCTGATGGGCATGCTGCACGAGGATTAGTCGGCGTTGACGTAGGGCAGCAGTGCCACGTAGCGCGAATGCTTGATCGCGGTGGTTAAGTCCCGTTGTTGCTTGGCGGTGAGGTTGGTAATCCGGCGGGGCAGGATTTTGCCGCGTTCGGTGATGAACTTGCGCAGGAGTTCGGTGTCCTTGTAGTCAATCGGGTCGCCGGGTTTAATCGGAGAGAGTCGCTTGCGAAAATAGCTCATGGTTTGGTGAAAATCGTTAACTAGGGTGATCAGTACAGATGCAATGCACGCCCCAAGGTGGCGCGATCGCTACTTGGTTTCTTTGTGAATCGTGTGCGTATTGCAGTGGGTGCAGAACTTTTTCAGTTCCATGCGGCCGGTGGTGTTGCGCCGATTTTTCATGGTGGTGTAGCGCGAAACGCCCGCCGATCGCTTATCGGGGTTGCTGCGACACTCGGTACATTCGAGAGTGATGATGATTCTAACGCCCTTTTTACTTGCCATAATTGTGAGGTTGCCCCTCCATCCAAAATAAAGACACAATTGATCATTTTCGCACACGGCGGCGGACTTCATCAAGGCCACGCCGGATCAGGATATCGAGGGAGCAGCCGCGCTTCGTTTGGATCATCACCGTATCAAAGAGGCGATCGTGGAGGGCTTGGTTGTATTGTTCGTCGGTGTAGGCGATCGCGCAATCCGTCACCAGCGGCGACACCAGCAGCAACGTACTAAAGGGATTGATGAAAAATAAGTTAAACCCCGTCATCGCCAACACCGCCCCAAACCCGATCACCCCTTCCCGTTTCGCCAAGGTATACACATCCGGAACCCGCCGAAACCGCAGGGCAATCACCTTAATATCCATACACCACATCCCCAAACTCTGCCCCTGATTGCGGTCTACCACCACAACCCGCACCACCAGCCACAGCAAAACAAACACAAACCCCTGCACCAAACCCGTCCCCGCGAAGCTGCTACAGAGCCACACGGTAATAAAGTCGATCAAAAAGGCATAAAAGCGGCGCTCGAAGGGAACGCGGGGAAAGCTTTTCGGAACAGGGCGATAGTCGGGCGATCGCATGGTGTCAACTTAGTTAAACGGGTGTCCCCATATTGTACGGGAGCAGCTTGCACTCTTTCCTTTACTCTTCTTCTGATGGTGCGATCGCGCTTTTATGTTGGTTCTGCCAAGCGATCGCATTCAAAATCAATTGACCGTGGCCCGTGCAGCGGGCTTGATAGTCTTCTTGGGAGGCAATCACCGCCCCCATCCGTTCGATCACTTTGCCATACTTGCGTTCTTTGGCGAGGTCGCGCTCTTCGGGGGTGAGGGGGCGAGTCCGAGCGAGGACGGCTTCAATGATGGGGATATAAGGTGCTGCATCATCAGCCGCATCTTGGGCTTCGAGTTGCAGTTTAGTGAGTTGGATGATTTCCTGAGCACCCTGGACAACCGGGGGCAGCTCGGTGAGGTCAATCGGTTCGGGGCTATCGTCAGGAACGTAGAAGAGGTTATCTTGCGTCACGCCATCGGGAAAATGTTCGGCAGCAATTTCGCCGTCTTCCCACATCCGATTCACCAATTCGAGGGCTTTGGCACGATTGGTGGCGGTGTCGCCGCCGCGCCCTTCCACGGTGACGAGGATGCCTTCTTGGTCAGTGGCGGGTTTGGTGATATCGCTCACGGCAACAAAATTTACGGTGGATTTACGCCGTCCCATATCGGAGATTCCTTTGGTTCAAAAACACTATTCAGTTCCAGTGTAATTCGACAGGGGATGATTCTAGAGTGCTGTCTCGCTTGGGGGGTGGGAAACGCGTCTATCCAGCGTGGCAATGGCTATCCCTCAGGCGGTTGTGCCGTCGTGAAAGGATTCACAGCGATTCTCAGCGATCGCTCATCTGCTACTGAACCCAGCAAGGTTGCACTCTGTCGCTCAAAACGGGAGCATCCCATTGTTGACCGACAATGTACCTCCCTCCCTCCTGCTGTAGAGCGAGAAAAACAGGAGGCTTTGCGGGCGAAGTTGCGGGAGTTGGGGGTTGATCCGGATGGGGTGTAATTAGATCATTAGGGGGCTATGTATCGTCCTTTGGCGATCAACAATTGCCGCTCGATGATACGGCGTTCGTCATTAAAACCCAAAATTCGTGCTGTTACTTCACCCACTGAAGTTTTAGCAATAATTGTGGCATCATCAAGCTTAAAATGCTCAGACCAATGATCGTCTCGCGGATTGTAAAATCGCACAAATTCTTTGGTTTCCAAAATCACTGAACCCACATCGCTGCCTTTATACCGATTACAAAAGACACAGGCATAGGCAAGATTTTCCGGTTCATTGGAGCCGCCATGTTTGAGGCTAATGATGTGATCGATCGCGCAACCTAAAATAGTGTCTTGTGCATGGATCAAACAATATTCACAGCGGTTTTCTGCTCGTTCGCTGACTAAGCGGCGTGTTGCGTCAGAAAGGTATGGACGACTGGTCATCCTTACTAAACTAATTGTTCTCCGTCGTGCGGTTTGGTGCGTCGGGCAAGTGGTCGTAGGCACGTACTTTGGTGAGACGGAGCAGATGTTCTAGCAGTAGGTAATGGTCGAGTTCTGATTTTTCGTTGCTACTGAGTCCGGTCGTCTTTTCTTGAAAGATGAGGTCAGCGACGCGATCTTTGACGGCGGTGGAAGGCTGGAAGTCAACAATGTGCTGGGGACTGGGGCCAGCCGCGAAAAAGTTGATGATTTCTTCGTAGGCGATGGGTAAGGAGGGCTGCATTGGGTTGTGAGCATTGGCTTATTCTTTAAATGTATCAAAGGCGATGTCAACTCGCGCCTACTGTCCCCGTCCCGGTTTGCAGTCCACAAAGCTCAGGGCTTCTGTATCCAGAAAGCTCGCGATCGCCATCTCCACCACGGCTTCAACGGGATATTCAATCTCATTGGCCCGTTCGGTCAAGGCGATCTGAATCCGTTCAGGCAGTCGGTCAAGAATGGCTTGGGCATCAGTGGCAGACAGTTGTTCGAGGGTGTTGGTTTGCATGACTTTGATGAGGCGAGCTTGCATTTCTAGTTCATTGTCGTTGGTTGCCATAACCCTGAGTCATCCGATTGTTCATTGCCACGTTACATGGAAACGAATGCACAACCTAAAACCTGCTCAGGACTTCATCCGGGGGCACGATCTGGATGTGGTATGAGTTTAATCAAATATCCCGTAAAATCAATCATGTCTTCTAGTGTTTACCATGACACCTGATCCCATTATTGAAGAAATACGCCAAATCCGCGATCATTATGCTGCTCAATTTAACTATGATCTCCAAGCGATGTATGCGGATTTGAAGCAGCAAGAATCAGCAAATCCTAAACCGCATCACTGTTTCAGTGCTAAATCTTTCGGAAGGGGGCGCGATCCTCTAAGGCTTAATCAGGGTTTGACTTCTGAACGTCCACAATGAACAATATTTCTTCTGGTGTACAGTAGGGGCGCAACGCTTGTGCCCAATTCCCCCTCAAGTCTCACGCTACAATCAATAAGAACAAACTAACTGGAGTAAAACCCATGACTCCGCCCACTACCTCCACAACCCATGAACCTGATGTCTGGGTTCCAGAGTTACCGCCCACCGATCTTGTTTTTGATGATGGAGTGCCCTTGGAAAGTAATCGTCACCGTCTTGCGATGAATTTACTCATCGAGTTAGTTTATGCTGCCCTGAAACCCCGTGAAGATTTTTATGCCAGCGGCAATATGTTTGTCTATTACAGCTTGGCACAGATTAAAAACCGTGATTTCCGTGGCCCGGATTTTTTTGTGGCGTTGAATGTGGACGGTAAAAAAGAGCGTCAAGGTTGGGTAGTTTGGGAGGAAGATGGCAAGTATCCCGATGTGATTGTGGAACTCATGTCGGAGTCAACGGCCAATGTTGACTTGACCACCAAAAAGAATCTTTACGAACAAACATTCAAAACATCGCATTATTTTGTGTTTGACCCGTTCAATGCTCAATCCTTACAGGGTTGGGAGCTTCAGGGTGGGCAGTATGTAGCACTGCAACCCAATAATAAAGGGTGGCTTTGGTGTGAATCTTTAGGGCTTTGGCTTGGCACATGGAACGGCTTGATTTTGCAAGAACAGGCCGATTGGTTGCGGTTCTATTTCCCCAATGAGCAGTTAGTTTTGTTGCCACGGGAGCAGGAGTTTGAACGGGCGGAGCAGGCTGAATCACAGGTACAGCAGGAACGGTTACGGGCTGAACAGGAGCGGCAGCAGGCTAAGGTGGCGGCACAGCGAGAGCAACAAGAGCGACTTCGTGCAGAGCAGGCGGAGGATGCTTTAGCGGCAGAGCGGCGGCAGAAGGAGGCTCTAATGGCGAAGTTGCGGGAGTTGGGGGTTGATCCGGATGGGGTGTGAGTTTGATCACATTGTGTTGACTCGGCTGGGGGAATTAACTACATTGGTGTTTAGGATTTTTTTGATGTATTACTATCTCGTTATTTCCCGTATAAATGTTCTACGAAGCCAACAGTCGTGAATTTGGGGTTCTTGGTGTTCCTGGGTTGCCGTTGGGGTGGCTAGGAGCGTTGGCTGAAACCCTGATGGCTGTAGGGGGGGGACGGTGTTGCCCTCGGTTTAAGGGGTGGGGCGACCGTCGCCAGCGACTATTTTTTAGTCGGAGAATATTTAGGGTTTGATTCTGGCTTTGGCCGGGTGAGTGTTTGGCTCATCCGGCTCTTTTGTTGTTGTTTCTTTTGGGAGAAAAAAAGATGTTAAGAAAAACTTAGATGTAGAGTGGGCATTGCCCACCAACAAAGACTTCAGTTTTGTGTGATCAGTCAGTTAGTTATGTGTTCGATGATTTTTAGCAAAGTAACGAAAAAATGCCAGATATTAATGTAAATACAAAAATAGGTGTCGGAGCTATAGGAAAAGTTGATAATAACACTTCCATAGGAACTGATGGATTAACAATGTGTGTAGGTGTTATTGCTATGGGAATTCCTCCAAATGGACAAGATGTGATGATGCGAACGTGTGCCCATTTTAGCTGTGGTTTCGGTAGACCCAAAACCATAGAGAAAGTTGACCAGGTACGACAAAGAACTCAAGCCATATTACAGGAAAACTTCAATATAGAATCTACTTGGGGATATGTAAACCACACACCGAATGACTGGACAGCACAAGCAATTATAGATGCCTGTACTGATTTTTTCCAAAACGAAGCAAATCCCGCTTCTCGCAATAATGAAGCAATTTATGTCCGCGAACAAGGAATCGAATGCAGTGACCATAATGTTGTCAGTCTGAACTCGACAATCGAAAACAATAATGCTGAAATAGATCCACCACAATGAGATTATAACAACCCTAAATCAGCTTGAGATATAGCGAGGGCTTGAGAAACCTTCATGTCTCAGAATCAGTTGAGATTGCAATAGTACAATCGCCACTCTCACAAAATGCGTTAGCAGGGAAGCAATACATTTCCCTGCTAAATGAATCCTTCTCCGAAGATTTCCACCTTTCTGTTCACATTAGAAATTACAAAATCCAAAAAAATGAAGTCACTCTTTTCAACTCAATGTGTCGCTCTTTCTCTTTCTGCTGGTATTGGGTTGGGTTCAGTCTTGATCGGGTCTGCACCCAGCGAAGCTCAAGTCACGATTAATGTAACAGGGGGAACCTTCTCTGGAACCTCTGCTGGTGTACCTACTCCAGTGACACGGGATGCAACAGGGACATTAATCACACCCTATGGAGTCTATACGGGGGCATTTATGTCATCAAGCTCCAATTGGTTTACGCATACTTCAACCACATCTGTCGTGTCTTTTGGAAACAATGACTTTCAAGGGACAGGTTATGTGAATGGTACAGCGACTCCCTTTACGGGTAATCTCGCCCTATCGTTTGATTCGGCAATTCCTTTGTTAGGTTCTTACACTACCAATATCACCAGTGGCACAATCACCCTGAATACGCTCACCACCCTAACCGGGTTCTCCTTTGAAGCCCCCGCCCCACCTGCACCACCCACAACATCCGTCACCCCACCCACCACAACACCCACAGCAACCCCAACCGCCACACCCACCACCGTACAAATCCCCGAACTCACCGCCACCACCTTCACCACCCCTGAACCCCTCACCGAACCGGGCGGCGCAGGACAAGCCGCGCTCCGTTCCCAGGGGCAACAACCCCAACAATTCCGACCCAACGGCGTACATACCCGCATCATCCCCATCTGGACACCGGGGCTGTATCAATAACCGGAGCGCGAACCGTTGAGGGCGCAAGCGTTGCGCCCTGCTAATGATCCAACTCATCTCTATCGATGCATCGGAATAGCGCACCCTGAGCGGAGTCGAAGGGTAAGCGGCCGGGCTTCGACTCCGCTCAGC
>CAZCWE010000173.1:0-8393 GCA_964502285.1 uncultured Spirulina sp.
CCACCGCCGCCACCATGTCTCCCCCCATTGCGCCATCCCTCCCCGATGTTCTGATGCTCGGAGCCGCCAAAGTTGGGTCAACCTCCCTCCACGAATACCTCCGCGACCATCCCGACGTTTGCCTCAGCCGCGCCAAAGAACTGTACTATTTCCTCCCCCCCGCCGAACGGGATAAACATCGACCCTGGGGCGCAATCACCACCCCGGCCGCCTACGCCCACCAGTTTGACCACCGCACCCCCGGCCAGATCACCGTCGAACTCTCCACCAACTACTACGCCTACCCCGAAGCCGCCGCGATCATCCGCCAGCACTGCCCCCAGGTGAAACTGTTTATGATCCTGCGCGACCCGGCCAATCGGGCGTTTTCCTCCTATAGTATGCGGCTGCGGAATGTGGGGGATGTGCGGCCGGTGGCGGTGGAATTGAGCGATCGCACCTCACAATTTGTGCAGCGGGGCTTCTATTTCGCGCAGATCCAAGCCGTCCTCGAACATTTCCCCCCCGAACAACTCCAGATCTTTTTCTTTGAAGATTTACTCGCCGACAAAGACCAATTTTTTAAAACGCTCTGCACCTATCTCGGCATCACACCGCGATCGCCCCAACGCAACTACCACGGCCGACCCGGTGGCATCCCGAAACACCGCTGGCTCCACGCTCTCACCACCCGCGACAATCCGATCCGGAGGGCGATCGCCACCACCCTCAAACCCTTCATTTCCCCCGAAAAACGCCAAAAACTCCGCGCCACCCTCGTCCAAGCCAACATCGAAAAAGCCAAACTCCCCACCCCCGTCCGCGCCCAACTGATCGACATTTACCGCGACGACATTACCCACCTCGAAGCCTTCCTCGGCCGAGACTTATCCACCTGGAAAACCCCGACTTGACCCCACCCCCCAACAGGAAAAAGCCCTCTCCCGTGGGAGAGGGTTGGGTGAGGGCATCCCTCTAGATTGACTCGATTCATCAGGTCGGGACATTTCACGCAATCCCCCGATTGTGATCCGTTCACGCCTTAGCGTTTGTCGAGAAAGCCTTGTACTTGGCCGAGTGCTGCCGCAAAGATGTTGAACCCTGCCCAGCCTGCGGCGATGAGAAGAGGGCCAAGGACAATCACAAGCCGCCAATCAAAATCCATTATGTACTTTCTCCATCAATAATTAAGTGAATCTTAAAACTGCCCGTATTGTATCACCTTCGATTGTCTGGCGATTTGTTCTGGGCTAAGAGTCTGGCCGTTCCGCCGGACTCCGCCTCGGTTCATGATGGATTTTGGGGGGAAGCTGGGTATGCTAACCGAGGGATAGCTCTCGCGGTTTCGGTTAATCGTGAAACGGTGCGATCGCAGGTTGTGACCCGTACCCACTGCCGTTCAAACCATTTACCGATTCAGCACAAAAAAAATTCTGGCTTCTCTCTGGAATGCTCCGGATCTGCTGTGTAGTCCTATTCCAACTGGGTGTATCTCCCGTTGAATCTACCAGGATCACAGGCTGATCGTGGTGTTTTCCATTCCTTACGAACGTTACTCAGGAACGTTGCTATGTTAAAACGACTCCTCAAAAGTTTACGAATTCTCTGGCAGGAGTTTATCCACCTTCCCCAACGCGGGGTGCGTGGAATGCAGAGACTATTGCGCCAGATGACGGGCCAAGAACGCGGCACAACCGCCGGGTTTGTCTTGCCGACAGTCACAATGGTGACCTTGGTGGTCGTTTTAACCAGTGCAACCCTGGTCTTGCGATCGATGGATCGGGCCAAGAATGCCAGTAATTTCCGCGTCAGCCAAGTGGTGATGAATGCGGCAGCCCCCGCGATCGATCGGGCCAAAGCGAAGGTGGAAAACCTGTTCGGCGATCCCAGCTTACCCCGAGGCACTCCCTCCGACTCTGCCCTTTCTGGGGTGTTTGAACGCAACAAATACACCCTCGAAGATGAGGTACGGCTGCAAGTTGCCTTTGACCTCAACAACAACAATAACGTCAACAACGATCCAGACGAGTTGGTGAAAACGGCGTGGCGTTTTCCGGTGGATACGGACAATAACGGGAAATTCGACAGTTTTACCCTCTACGGGGTGTATTACCAATCCACGGATACGCGCGCCCGATCGCCCATTGAAGCCCGGACTCGTCCCCAAGTTTTAAACGCTACGGAAAATAACCCAGCTTGCCCAGGCGCAGCGGATACGGGTGCGGGTTTGGTCGGTAGTGATGGCTGGTATGAGCAAGATGGTGTGCTGAAGAAGGCGTTCTTCACCTATGTGGCCACTGTGCCGATTACGGACATTAATGAAGCGGGGCTGTTCGACGGCTATACTGCCGCGCCCTACAACAACCGGGGCAATTACGAGAATTTCAAAGGGAATCCAGGGTTTACAGCTCTGGAATATCAACAGGATCGCGCCCGGATTCCGCTGGGGAATAATGCGATCGTCACTGAAGATGATTTAGACTTCACTGCCGGGACAGATTTCCGCATCAGTGGTCGGATTCTGACCAATGGTAATTTTATTGCGTCAGAGCGGAATGATATTGAATTGCGGTTCTACCAAGTGAGTAGTCCGAGTTCTTGTTTCTATGAGGAAGAAAACGGCAAAATCATTGTCCAAGGGAATGTGGGCATGGGTCGGATTCAAGATAATGCCAACGCCACCGGTCAGGTTGATTTTGACCTCTTTAAGGGGGTTGGTAATGCCGTGGGCACGGGGCAGGTGAATTCGACGAATCGGTCTGTGACGAATGACTCGGTGGATGTCGCCTACAACACGAAGGCCTACGAAGACCGGATCGCCCATCTCGTTTCGATTACGATCGCTGGTCAAACTGTCGCCAACGATCCCGCTGCGGTACGCAATAAAATTGATGATCGTGTCTCGGACAACCCAGAGCTAGATAGTGAACGTGATCGCCTCCGGTCTGAGGAGCTTGAAATTTGGTTCCGGAACCGGACGCGCAAAGTCCCCGCCCGCGAAGTGGCGTTTAATTCATCGAAGGCCGTGGCGATCACCGGGGTTAATTGGCCCTTACCGGGCAATGGCACCGATGAGTTGCGCCCCCCGGATGCCTGGATCTTGCCTGCCGATGGCAGTACCCGACTGACGCTCAAGCAGGATCAACTCCAACAAGCGAACCCGGACACGGTGGAAAACGAAGCCTTTTTGGGCGATCGTATCCTTGTCGGCAACAACCTCCCCGCCGTCTGGTGGGATGGGGCTACCTTCGCCGGAGATGAAACCGAAAACACCCTCCAACTCAATGGCCAATATTGGTACGCTCCCGGCGGCGGACAATCCGCAGCCGAGGGGAACCGCTACCGTCTCACCCGTGCCCGTCGCCTCGATGATGTGGGCGTAACAGGTCGTGATGGTTTTTGGGAACTCA
The DNA here is from genome assembly GCA_964502285.1 of uncultured Spirulina sp. Classification (GTDB taxonomy): domain Bacteria; phylum Cyanobacteriota; class Cyanobacteriia; order Cyanobacteriales; family Spirulinaceae; genus Spirulina. The sequence goes on from CAZCWE010000173.1 coordinate 3,390, forward strand.
TGGCCGCCAAAGTCCCTGAGAAGAAAAACGAAGCCGTCGGCGGCCTGCGCGTCGTCACCGGAGCCGGGATCTACTTCCCCGCCAGTGACCGAACCACCGTATCTTCCGATGCAGAATATGTGGTCTGGCCGGATTGGATGCCTCAACCTCCTGACATAACGAATCCTCAAACCACTCCATCTACACATCCCTACGCTGGCAAAATTGTCAGTCGCTATGATGCCAGCGGCAACCCCATCTACATTGACAATGCCAGCTCAAAACGCCCCTATCTCAAAATGCGGGCCAGTGCCGTCTATCACTATCGCTACCCCACCACCGCCGACCGCGAAGGGAAAGAACCCATTGCCTGCGTCAGCAGCTTTTATGACCCCACCGATTGGCAAACCGCACGGAACTACAGAGATATTGCCAAAGTTAGTGGTGAAATTGCTAATAATGCAGCCCTAGCTGGTGATGGCTTTTCTAACAATGGGATTGTCTACACCCCAACCAATACCTCCTACGCTTTCACGAACGATGCCACGATGCTATACCAAGCAAACTTGGTGTATCCCAACGGTCGGCTTGTCAATCCGATGCTCAAAAAAGCACTGGACAAAATCCGAACCGACGGAGCCGCAGACCTAACCATTGCCGAGCGGAGTGCGATCGATTCCACCCTCTGCGGGTTACAAATCTTGCGGGCTCCTACCACCGGAATCACTGAAACCCCCCGGCCAGGGTTCCGGCTCTCCCACGGCACGATCCAAGAAGTCGCCTTTTTAGATGGTCGGCAGATCAAGAGCGTCGAGCGACCGAAAAACCCGACCCAAGCCGCCAACACTCAAAAAGTCTATAATTCTCAACCCCTCACCCAAGGGCAAAGCGAAGCCAAAACGGGTCAAGCGCAATACGATCTTCAGCTTGAGCATCGTTTACCGATGGAGATTCGGGCCACGGTGATCGACATGAAAAAGCTGCGCCAAGGCCCCGCTAACCCCAACACAATCCCTAATGGGGCTGATCCACTTCCCGTTACTGAATATATGTTCCCGGTGAGTGGCATTGTCTATGCCACACGGGACGATGGGTTAGCTGATGCGAGTAATCGACGGGCCCAGCCCAATCCCGCTACTAATGATCCCGCCTTGGATTTGCTCAACAATGAACCATTTATGCAACAACCGGCGGACAAAATCAGTGCCACAGATTTCTGGCTTGATCCAACTCGTCGCCCCAACGGTATCGTCCTGATCAATGGGAAACGCCTCAATCGAACGGATAACAACGTCTTTGAAGAAACCGAAAAAGGGTTAACTCTCGTGAGTAATCTGCCGGTTTACATCAAGGCCGAGGAACAAGGCTCTGATCCCTTGCCAGGATTCAATATCCATGACAACGAAGAGTTTAACAACCCACTGACGGCGAATTGGAGTAATTTCTATACCCGCACCAATCTCAATGTCAACTTTGCCTGTCGTCGCGAGGATGATCGTCTGCCCAACTGTACAACTGGGGACAAGTGGCGGCCTGCAAACATTCTGAGTGATGCGGCTACGTTGTTATCGGATCGGTTCCGGTTTGGCTTCCGCAATGAAGGGGATTACGACATTCGGAATAATCAATCGGACAATCTCTTCCGCGATCCTTATGTGCCAATACCAGGTGGAAGAAAGTTGCTGCATGATCTTTTCGATGACTACGATCCTGACCAACAGGCATTTCTACCCGCTACGGTGGGGGTGAAGCGAGACTATATCGCATCCAATACCGTTAATTTGGGTGAGCCGAATAATTTACCTGCTGATCTCAGTAGTTCCGCCAACACAAATTACTACAACGACATTCAAACATTACGGGAATTGCAAGGTTATCTAACGGATAACAGCCTATCCATTAACGGCCTATCGAGTAATCGGCCATCAAATGATTCACGTTACCCCAATGAAGATGTGTTTGTCACCGGAAGTTCGGGAGGCTTAGACATTCAAGATTTTGGGTATTCAAGACTTGAAGCGGGAGCAACACGCCCTAACAATCCTAAATTTCTCAACAGTACCTATTTCAACAATTTCACAACTCCAGTGCAGCGGCGTTTATCGACTGACATGGGTTTGGCAACCAATCAATTACCGATTGAGTATTTAATGGAAACCTGCCTTAAACTTCCGGTTTCTCAGTGTAAAGCTGAGGATTGGTATGCCTATCAAGACAGTAGTGGTAATTTAATTTCAGCGTCGGACGCACTGGATAAAACAATGACTCAGATGATGGCGACTGGCCATGAATTTGCTGGGACAACGGCATTACCACCAAGTCGTAAGTGGCAACATTACCCCCGTCGGGTCGCATTCCTCCGCAAAACAGATCGAATCATGAATCTCTATCCATATGATGATGATGGTGATCCAGAAACTCAAAATGTTCCTTCTAGTATTGGATTCCGGTATTTGACAGCGAATAGTGGAGCCGACTACATCGCTCCTCTAACAGGGGACTTGATGCTGGATATTGAAAGTCAGAACCGTGAGCAAAAGCGGCCTGTTCCGATCGCAATTAATAGCGGCGATCGCCCTGTGTGTTATCACTACAATGCATCCCACGATAATGATCGCAATGCATTACCCGGAGATCGTGATATCTCTTTCACGTACAGTGATGCTCAGGAAGATCCTGTGGTTTGCCGCAAATTCACGTTGATCAGAGATTCTCTACGCGATCGCACCCCCCGTAATAATGTTCTCTGGTATGCCTCATCCCAAGGAGATGCAGATGCTCAAATCAATACAGGTAGCAAAAACGGGTATAGCAATTTTGGGAATCCCCTAGGTATCTTAGGTAATCCATCCACCACACCGAGCTACGTCACCGGTGCTCGACAAATCGAGCACTACAAAGAAATGTACAACAATGTAGTGCATGGTACATCTTATAGCTCACCCGCCGATGCCTATCAAAAAAACCCCACATTGACCAAAGCGCAGCCGCCCCTATTGCCCGTGATGCAGCTTAACTCTGTAGACGGAGTACGGACACCGGATAATATTCCCAACGAAGGACAGCCCTACCAACAAACAGCATGGTTGCCACAAGTAGGAATCTATCCTAATAACATCCACTACAACATGGTGCTAGCTTCCGGTGATACTCCTGTTCGATTTAATGAAGGTTCGGGGGGGATTAGTAACATTCCCCGCCTGTTGGAAAACTGGACACCCGGCTCTGTGAATAACCGTCAAAAAACAGAGATTAAAGGCTCCCTGATTCAACTGCAACGGAGTGCTTACGCCACCGCTCCCTTCCAGCCGCTCTATAGCAACGACATTAACGGCGGTAACAACCCCACCGAAGGAAACTTTAATAAAGACGGAGACTCAGTCTTCCTGAATGATCAAAAGTATCCCACCGGGAATGGGCGTTTTGCCTACTACGAACCATCCGATCGCCAATGGGGTTTTGATGTGGGGATGCTCTCCCAACTGCCGGATCTGTTCTCCCAACAGTTCACCCTGCCGCCCACCGACGACCCCAACGAATATTTCCGCGAAGTCAGTCGAAACGACGACTGGGTGCGAACCCTCCTCTGTGCCAAACAGATTCGACCCGATGGAAACCTAGGCAGTCGTGCCGTCAACGCGAACCAACGCCCCGACACCTTCTGCAATAGCAATAGCCCCTAACCTGAACCATGTTCACCCAACCCACCCCCCCGAAAAAGCACACCACCGAATCCGGATTCACCATTGTTGAATCCCTCCTCGCTGTGATTGTGATTGCCATTGTCCTGGTGGGCATTGGGCCGATCATTGCCTTCTCCGCCGCGACCCGGCTCCAGTCCCGCCGGATCGAAGTTGGCATCCAATCAGCACGGGGCTACCTCAGCGGCGTTCAAAGCGGCACGATCGCCCACCCGCCCATCCAATCTGTCGGAGATAATGACACCGTCGCCCTCAAACTCAAAGACGTCGTTGCACCCACCGGCAACGCCCTCAACTGCACCCACAACACCTACTGCACCACCCCTCCCCCCACCAACGAATCCCGCTTCTACTGCGTTGACAACGACAACGATGGTCAATGTACCAACACCAGCAGTGCAGATCTAATCATCCAAGGCTTTGGCAAACAAGCACCCCTCGGCCTCAACAACCCCACCACCGATCAACGAGCAGAGGCAGGCTATCAACTGGGGGTGCGGGTCTACCGGGCCAACGGTTTTCAATCCGATGTCACCCTGAGAAGAAGTGCAGACAACACCAGCACCACCGGGGGACGTAACCAAGCCAGCGCTGTTACGGGTGGCTTAGGGAGCCGCAGCTTGCCTGTGGTGGAAATGACGACGGAAATGAGTGTCGAAGGCTCCGGCGGGACACGCTACGAAGACCTGTGTACGCGGATTAATCGTTCCGCGTCTGGCAACTGTAATTAATCCATCAGGAGAACTATGGCTCGATTGCTGAAATTCTTGCTCATCGCTCGGCTGAAACAGCGAAGAACAGCGGGGTTCACCCTGATTGAATTGCTTGTGGCGATGATTATTGCGGTACTGATCATGATTCCGCTGATGAGTTTGGCGGTGAACCTGATTGACACCGATCGCAAAGAGCAAGCCAAATCCACCTCCGAGCAAGAACTCCAAGCCGCCGCCGACTTCATCGCCCGCGACCTCGAACGCGCCATCTATGTTTATGATGCCGTGGCCCTCACCACCAACCACAACACGACCCCAGCAAACTCCGGCATCCGTGACCAAATTCCCCCGGTCAAACCTACCCCCGGCTGTACCGATGTGAACCTTTGTCAGCACGTCTTCGCCTTCTGGACACGCCGCCCCGTCCGCGAAGCCGTTCCTGCCCAAGGGAGTGGCGTCAACTGTCGTACCGCCAGTGATGCGAACCGCGAAAACTTTTGTGACGATACCTTTGTCTATTCTTTGGTGGTGTACTACCTGATCCTCAACAATGGTGCAGATGCAGTCTGGTCTAACACCGCCCGCATCGGTCGCTTTGAACTGTCTGATGG
>CAZCWE010000174.1:0-5391 GCA_964502285.1 uncultured Spirulina sp.
CTTGGGGCGCGATGGTTGCGTTAGGACTCCGTGGCAGCGGGGTCATCGATAATCCGGAGGCGCACGGATTTTTCGCCGGACTCGTCTAACTGGACTTCGATGGTGTTTTGGGTGAGGACTTGGAGACTGTTGAGGAGCGATCGCAGATGGGGATTGCTCGCGCCCGTGTCCACATAGAGGCGATCGGCCAGGCTGCCCAAGCGTCGCCAAGTGGTGTAGAGCTTGCCCACGGTTTGCTCTAGGGTGGTGGCTTGTTTCACCAGGTCGGCGGTGGTGTTGAGGCAATCGAGGCGCAGGGCTTCTTCGAGGGCCATTTCGAGGTCAATATTGGCTTGGCGCAGGGTCTGCACTTGGGCGGCCGCGTCGAGGTATTTTGAGAGGTTTTTCGCCTCCGTGGTCAGGGTTTTCACCATGTCGAGATCCGGAGAATTAGCCACTTCCACTTGAATGGTTTTCAGGTGGGCATCGGGGAGCTTTTCCATTTCCCGGACGAGGGGAGCAAGGTGGCGCGAGGCAATGCTGCCATCGGCGGCCTTGGCTTTCACTTCGTCAGGGAGGAGGTCAGAACTCACCGCCGTCCATTCGTCCGTGAGTTGTTTGACCTCGCGGCGGGTGATGCGATCGCCCCCCGCCGCCGCCTCACTCACCATCCGCTGCACTTCTGGATCAGCCTTGGCGGTTTCCATAAAAGCATTCTTACTGAAGCGGTTAATCGAGGTGGGGTCAAGCTGGCCTTCAGCCAGGAGAGTATCGGCACTGTTGGCCAGTTGAATCAGGTTGTAGGCTTGGCTTTTGGTGATTTCCCGCTGTTTGAGCCAGTTGAGAAAGCCCGTACCCCGGTTTTCGCCGCCGCGTTTTTCGCGATCGCGCACTGCCCGCAACACCCGACCCCGCCAAATATCCGTTTGCAGATCGAACCGCTCGCAAATATTCCACACCTCATCCAGTTGCTGGGCAAACTCATGATCATGGATCTGATCATCGTCAGGATCAGGCAGATTGAAGTTGAAATCCGCAGGAACAGCGAGGGCCGCTGCGAGTTCGTCACGGGAAGGAGTCGTTTGCACAGGTCAAGATCCGGGGGAGATTGCGACGGCCATTATGCCACGTTCGCCCCGAACTCCTTTAAAATTCAGACGGTATCGAGCGAGAGTTTCGGCTTGAAGTGCGATCACCCTGTCACCTATCGCGCAGCTACCTATCGCCTTGTCACCTATCGCGCAGCCACGTCTCGCGCAGCTACCTATCGCCCTGTCGTCCATCCCCAAAATCACCATGCTAGCCAGAGTCTGGAGCGCCGCCGTTGTTGGCATTCATGCCGTCCAAATCGGAGTAGAAGTCGATGTGTCCGGTGGTTTACCCAAAACCATCCTCGTCGGGTTGCCCGATACCGCCGTCCAAGAATCCCGCGAGCGCGTCAACGCCGCCCTGAAAAACTCCGGTTTTGCCTTCCCAATGCGGAAGATCCTCGTCAACCTTACCCCCGCCGACCTCCGCAAAGAAGGCCCCAGCTTCGATCTCCCGATCAGCATCGGCATCCTCGCCGCCTCGGAGCAGATTAACCCGGAATTGCTAGGGGATTTTATTTTTATTGGCGAGCTGTCCCTGGATGGCAGCCTGCGGGCCGTGGCGGGGGTGTTGCCCGTGGCCGCAGCGGCGAAACAACTGGGGATGCGCGGCCTGATTCTCCCGGCGGATAATGCCCAGGAAGCCGCCGTGGTGGAGGGGTTGGACATTTATGGGTTTAAGCATCTCAGCGAGATCGCGGCGTTTTGCGATCGCCCCCAAGACCATCAACCCGTCACCCTCAACGCCGATGTGTTTAAAACGGAGCCGTGGCTCGGAATTCCCGATTTAAAAGACGTTAAAGGTCAAGCCCAAGCCCGTCGCGCCCTGGAAATTGCCGCCGCTGGGGGCCATAATTTGATCTTCGTCGGGCCGCCGGGCAGCGGGAAAACCATGCTGGCGCGGCGTTTGCCGGGGATTCTCCCCGCCTTAACCTTTGCCGAAGCCTTGGAGGTGTCCCAGATCCATTCCGTGGCGGGGTTGTTGAAAAATCGCGGCACGTTGGTGCGGGAGCGGCCCTTTCGGAGTCCCCACCATTCCGCGTCGGGGCCGTCCTTGGTGGGGGGCGGCAGTATTCCGAAGCCGGGGGAGATTTCCCTCGCTCACCGTGGAATTTTGTTTCTCGATGAATTGACCGAGTTTAAGCGGAATGTGTTGGAGTTTTTGCGCCAACCCCTCGAAGATGGTCAGGTGACGATTACCCGGACGCGCCAATCGGTGGAGTTTCCCGCCCAATTTACCCTGATCGCCAGTACAAACCCTTGCCCCTGTGGCTATTATGGCGACACGATTCAAGCCTGCACCTGTAGCCCAATGCAGCGCGAACGCTATTGGGCGAAACTGTCGGGGCCGCTGATGGATCGCATTGATCTTCAGGTGGCGGTGAATCGGCTCAAGCCGGATGAAATGATGGGGGATATGCAGGGGGAAGCGTCGGCGGCGGTGCGCGATCGCGTTCAACGAGCGCGACAGATTGCGAGCGATCGCTTCGCATCCGAACCCCATCTTCAAGCCAACGCCGACATGCAAAGCCGCCATCTCCGCGACCATTGCGCCCTTGATGATGCCTGTCGCACCCTCCTCGAAACCGCAATCCGCAAACTCGGCCTCTCCGCCCGCGCCATGGATCGCATCCTCAAAGTCGCCCGCACGATCGCCGACCTCGAAAGCGCCGCCACCATCCAACCCCCCCACATCGCCGAAGCCATCCAATACCGCACCATCGATCGCATGCAATAGCGTTTTTGAAGGTACACTAATACCCAGGATCACCTCGGATCATGGGGTGTGAAAATGTCCCAGAGGTCAATCATCATGAGTGTCTCGCCCACCCAATTACAACGCCACAGTATTGATCAGTATTTCACCCAAGAAACCCCATCAGAACAACGCCACGAATATCGCGATGGACTCATTACCGCAATGACCGGCGGAACCCCAGAACACAATGAATTGAGCGGTAGTTTAGTGGTATTGTTACGCCTTGCCTTGAAGGGAAAACCCTATCAAGTGTTTGTCGCGGATCAACGCCTTTGGATTCCCGATCAAAAGCTTTATACCTATCCCGATTTGATGGTGATGGCGAAACCCATCGAGAGACAAGAGGGACGACGCGATACGGTCATCAATCCCCTTTTTATCGCCGAAATACTGTCAAAATCAACCCGCAGTTATGATCGGGACGAAACGTTTGAAGCTTATCGCAGTATTGCCACATTTCAGGAATACCTACTCGTTGATCAATACCGCATCCATGTCGAGCATTACGTGAAACAGCAGGATAACCAATGGCTCTTTACAGAGTATGATGATCGGGCTGCACAGCTAACCCTTGTCTCCTTGCCAGTGGTGATTGATCTGGCCGATTTATATGCAGGGATTGAGGTCTAAACATGAGAAAAATTGTGAAAGCGAGTCAAAGAATACTGTTTTAAGCTGCTGAACGATGCCCTCAATCTAGCCCACAGCATAGGGGGTAAACTGTCGCTTGAATTCCGAATGCCAGCCCAAAACAATATCATGGGCAGGTACACCCAACTCCATCAAACGCTCAGCCACCATATCTTCTGTGCCGTTATATTGCACCCACACTTTGCCGTTTTGAATGTCAAAGTGCAGCACAGGGCCGAAGACTCGTTTTGAACCCTGCCAACCCACATAGGCAAGTTGATAATGATCATGAGTTTCATCAAAAATAAGTTGAGCTTGCACCGTTTCTCGGCTGGCAGAAGTGGCCGCATGATCGCTCAAAATTTTCTTAATGGCAGCTCGATACTGTTCTAAGTTATCCATTGTTGAATCACCTCATTATTTGGATCATAAAGAATGAGCTTTACCTGGTTTCGTTGTAAAGAACGTTGAATAAAAGGGAGGCTAAAAAAATCATGGTAGGTTTCAACGGGAACGGCGAGATAGACGAGGCGATCGGGTTCCTGTTCTTCGAGAGCTTGACAATAATTGAGATATTGACCAAGGGCGGTGTGAAATGAGCTGATGTCTGATTCTTGAACGAAGCTTTTGATTTCTACTGCAATTTTTTCGGACTCTCGTTCTGCGGCGATCGCACTTTCTGCCCCTAAGTCAATCTGTAACTTAATCGCTTCACTAATCGCAATGGGGAATGGATCGTGGGTAATAGTCCACCCATCTTTAATCAATGCCGTTTTGACCTGTTGATGAAAAACATCCTTTGCCATGGCGAATCCAGCGATCGCAATCAATACCCTCCAATTCTATCGCTACAGTTTGCTAGACTGCTGACACGATAAAGGACTGACGATCAATCGATGAAGAAGCAACGCCTGGATCTGCTGCTCGTGGAACGGAATTTGTGTGAATCGCGGCAATTGGCGCAGCGGTTGATTCGGGCGGGGGAGGTGAAGGTGAATCAGCGGCTGGTGGATAAGCCGGGGACGGAGATCGCGCCCGATGCGGAGATTGAGGTGAAGGCGAAACCGCCCTATGTGTCGCGGGGGGGGGAGAAGTTGGCGAAGGCGTTGGCGGTGTTTGGGGTGGCGGTGCGCGATCGCATCTGTCTCGATGGCGGCATTTCCACCGGCGGCTTTACCGATTGCCTGCTGCAACAGGGAGCGAAACAGGTCTATGGCGTGGATGTGGGCTATGGCCAAGTGGCTTGGTCGCTGCGTCAAGATCCCCGCGTTGTCCTGAAAGAGCGGACAAACTTGCGCCATTTGACCCCGGATGATCTGTATGGGGCGGCGGAGCGGGCTGATTTTGGGGTGGCAGATGTGTCGTTTATTTCCCTTACGAAAGTGCTGCCGGCCTTTTGGGCCTTGCTCGAAGCCCCACGGGAATTGATTTTGCTGGTGAAGCCACAGTTTGAAGTGGGTCGGGCGCGGGTGGGGAAAAAGGGCGTGGTACGTGACCCAAAGGATCATGCTGATGCGATTTGGGGTGTGATCACGACGGCGCAGGGCTTGGGCTGGCAGCATCGCGGCCTGGCGTGGTCGCCGATTACGGGGCCAGCGGGGAATGTGGAATATTTGCTTTGGTTGGATCAGGGGGAGGGACACGAGATCAGCCTGAGCCAGGTGCGTGAGTTGACGGATGAGGCGATCGCATCTCTGCGTTCAACAGCCACATAATCGCCACCCACCTCAGATATAATGCAATCGTCCAACATCGGGAAAGAGTGCTGTGAAATTTGGGATCGACATGGGACATAATGCACCGCCAGACACGGGTGCAGCGGGCTGGGCAAAGGAAGATGACCTCACCAAAGCCGTCGGGACACGAGTGCGGTCGAAACTCGCGGCCCTGGGTCATATTGCGCTGAACTGTAACCCTAGTTCGGCTTATAGCGTG
>CAZCWE010000174.1:5401-8372 GCA_964502285.1 uncultured Spirulina sp.
GGATTCCCTCCGCAAACGGGTCAGCACGGCCAATGCGCAAAATGTTGATCTCTACGTTTCGATTCATTTCAATGCGTTTAATGGCAAGGCCAACGGCACGGAAGTGTTTGCGGTCAGTTCCTCCGGGGAACGCTACGCCCAGCCGGTTTTAAACGAAATTGTGCGCCTGGGGTTTTATAACCGGGGGGTGAAGGATGGATCGCATCTTTATGTGTTGAAAAATACCTGGATGCCGGCGATTTTGATTGAGTGTTGTTTTATTGATTCCTGGCGCGATCGCGACCTCTACGACACGGAACGGATGGCCAATGCGATCGTCACGGGCCTGACGGGCCAAAGTCCCGTTGCTACCCCACCCCCGAACACCGATCAAAGTACAGGCGGCTCCACCCCCACGATTTCCTTTGATGCTCAGGTTTTGAAACTTCAGCAGCAGTTAAATCAATTGCAAATTCGCGATCGCAACAACAAACCCCTCGACGAAGACGGCTTCATCGGCCCCGCCACCCGCGCCGCCACCCAACGCTTCAACGACATCATGGGCATCACCAGCGGCGAAACCGCCAGCGCCGCCACCTGGAAAGCGATCGCCGAAATCCTCGCCCGTCCCATCCTCCGCCCCAGCCACGCCACCGGCAAAGCCGTGCGCTATGTGCAATTCCGCACCGGAACCGCGATCGACGGCATTTTTGGGGCCCAAACCGCCACCGCCGTCCGTCGCTTCCAACTCCAAACCCACATCACCGTTGACGGCATCGTTGGTTCCCAATCCTGGAGTAAACTCCTCGCCTAGGCGATGCGTTGCCCTGGCTCCACCGGCCGCTCCGGCTCTAACAACACCACCGATCCATCCCCCTGCACCACCCCCAATACCAGCACCTCAGACATGAAATTGGCAATTTGGCGGGGGGGAAAATTGGTGACAGCGGTAATCGTCCGCCCGATCAGGGTGTCGGGAGTATAGAGATCGGTAATCTGCGCACTGGATTTTTTGACCCCCAAGGGGCCAAAGTCAATCCAGAGCTTATAAGCGGGTTTGCGGGCGGCGGGAAAGGGTTCGGCGTGGGTGATTGTGCCGGTGTGGATTTCCAGATTCAAAAAATCGGCGTAGCTTGCTTCAGTCATTGGTTTGAGGCTCCAGGCTCGATCGGGGTGCAGAAAACTCTGCACCCCCAAGCTTAAAGGCCGGTGCTGTCGAAGGTTCGGATCAGGGCATTGATGAAGTGATGACCCCAGAGACTGGCGAGGCTACCGCAGAGCAGCACCAAACCCGCAACAATACCCAGATTGATCGGTGTGATCGTTGGGGAGGCTCCGTAGAGGAGGGGCAATGCCGCCACCATCACACCGACGGTAGACCCTGCCAAAAAGCGTTTGATCGCGGGCAGGGGAGATGAGGGCGATCGCTGATCTTCAAAAGACATGAGCAGACTTCTCCTCTGAAGCATTAATATCTACCGATCATACCCAGTCTGTTCAGTGAGCGGCTACGGTGCGATCGCACCCCGTTCGATCAATTGTTGTTGCACCGTGGGCGTTAACCCCAGATTTTCCCCAAGCTGCATCTGCGTCAGGGTTGCCCCCGTCCACACCGTTTCCTTGAGAGTCGCCCCGCGTAGATTCGCCCCGCTGAGATTCACCCCCGCCAAGGACACCAACGCCAAACTGGCCCGCTGCAAGTTCGCTCCGCACAGGTTGGCATTTTCCAAAAATGCGCCGCTGAGATCCGCACCACTGAGGTTCGCACCGCTGAGGTTCGCACCGCTTAAATCCGCATCACTGAGATCCGCCCCGCGCAGATTCACACCCCGCAAGTCCGCATCACTCAAGTCCACGTTCTGCAAATCCACCCCCAGAAAATCACTACCCGCAAAGTCAACCGCCGGATCAAGGTGAGCGATCTTAGCAAGGTCGAGGATGGCCTCAGTGGGGGCGGCGAGGATCGCCTCTAGGGTGGGGATAGTGGTGGGGAATTGGGCCGTGATCGGGGCGGGGGCATCAGTGGTGACGCGGCAGAGGAACGGCGGCAGAGCAGACCAGAGGGTTTTGACGATCGCCCGTTTGGCGATCGCTTGTTTATTCGGACTCAAATCACGAGTCCACAATCCTTCCACAGCCAAGAGGGTGCAGTCTGCTAAACGGGGGACGAGATCCAACTGAAGCTCATTCGGGGCATGGGGCAGGGTGAGCAGGGTTTGATCAAGGGGATGGGCTTGGGGGGGAAAGGACAGCGACCAGTGGAGAGTGCGATCGCCGCTAATCTCCACCGGGCCAAACTCCGAAGTCATCGACTCCGATGCCGGCAAATGGGGCAACGTCAGGTGAAGCCCACTGCCCCGCAGCGCAACCTGAACCCGCCCCGCCCCGATGGGTAACCATTGCGGACACACCTGAAGTTGCAATTGCAGCGTGGTGCGATCGTCAGACTGATCCAGAATCAGGTGCAGCGTCGCCAAATCAGGGAAAGCATTAACGGAAACCAAAGCAGCAGTCATAACAGATTCACACCAGGTCGAAAGGTTGAGTCAACAAGCTCCGTCTCTAACGCTATCATCTCTCTATTCCCGCTTGTTCAATTCCTCAGCCAAGCTTAAAAAAGGGTCACATGGTTGGCGTTGATGAACCCCGGTTAAAGCAACACCGAGATTGTGTGAAGACTCCGCAAACTCCGTAGAATCACCCTTTAGCATTGCCGAGGGTCTGTGCTTTGATTGTGATCAGGATAAAGTATTAATTCTGCCTTGTCCGCTGAAGGTTTGTGTTCACCACGGAGTTAAACATCATGTTAATGTCACGCATTAGTCAATTATTCGGATTTGCTGCTGTTGCAGGGATGACCCTCGGTTTTGCCGACTCTGCCCACGCATTTAAGACCTACTTTGGGGAAGACATCAACCCCAACCCCACCAACACCAGCAAAACATTCAACAATATCGTCAATTCCAGAGCCGCCGAAGCCGATTTCCTCAGC
>CAZCWE010000175.1:0-8331 GCA_964502285.1 uncultured Spirulina sp.
TTAAGCCCGACCAGGTGGGGGTGACGCTGGCCTCGAGTTCCGCTTGGGCGGTGGCGAGGTCTTGGAGGAGTTGGGTCACGGCGGGGACGACGTGATCGGGGGTAATGGCAGCAAAGGGGGGTAAACCCTGGCCAATCAGGAGCGGGTTTTCAGAATGTGTCATAGATTAAAGGCTCAGAATCCGTGGGGTATACGCAGGACAATATTCTTTCTACGCTACTGGATTTACTCGGGCTAGGGGGGTGCGGATTTCGCGCCATGGGTCTGGGTTGTGGTGCGGAGGGGATCGCACAGTGAATCGAAGACAGTATTAAGAAGTACAGATCATCGGGGATATCGCGTCACAATGAGTCCAAGCACTGACGGATTAAGGAGCGAGAACTTCCCGTGCAAACCAATATCTCCCCTCAAGACATGATTCAGATTCGGGTTGAAGATGACCGAACCGGTATGAGCCCGGAGACGCTAAAGCGTGCTTTTGCCGATAATTTGTTTTACATCCAAGGCAAGTATTATCGTTGGGCAACGGCGAATGATTTTTACATGGCTCTCGCCTACACAGTGCGCGATCGCCTCATTCACCGCTTCATCAAAACCATGAATACCTACGAAGAGCAGAACGTCAAAGTCGTCTGCTACTTCTCCGCCGAGTTTCTCATGGGTCGCCACCTCGAGAACAACATGATCAACCTCGGCATCTACGAAGACATGAAAAAAGTCGTCGAAGATGCGGGTCTTAACTGGGGCGACATTCTCGACCAAGAACATGATCCCGGCTTGGGCAATGGGGGTCTCGGTCGCTTGGCGGCTTGCTTCCTCGATTCGTTGGCAAACTTGGAAATTCCCGCGATCGGCTACGGGATTCGCTATGAATTCGGCATCTTCCACCAAGAGATCCGCGACGGTTGGCAAGCAGAAATCCCCGACAAATGGCTCCGCTACGGCAACCCCTGGGAAATTCCCCGCCCTGAAGCCACCGTCCAAGTCAAACTCGGCGGCCACACGGAAATGTCCCACGACGAAAAAGGCCAGCCGAAAGTGACCTGGGTTGCCGATCGCAGCATCACCGCCATCCCCTACGACACCCCCGTCCCCGGCTTCAACACCAACACCGTCAACCCCCTGCGCCTCTGGCGGGCTGAAGCGGGCGAAGACAAGGACTTCAACTTTGATGCCTTCAACGCGGGGGACTACGATGGCGCGGTGGCCAGCAAAATGTCGTCGGAAAACATTTCCAAAGTGCTCTATCCCAACGACAACACCCCCCAAGGTCGCCAACTGCGTCTAGAGCAGCAATACTTCTTCGTGTCGGCATCGCTCCAAGACATCATCCGCCGTCACCTCCGGATTCACAACACCCTCGACAACCTCCACGAGCATTTCGCCATCCAACTCAACGACACCCACCCGGCGGTGAGTGTTGCCGAACTGATGCGCCTTCTGGTGGACGAGCATGATATGGACTGGGATAAGTCCTGGTACATCACCCAAAAAACCCTCGCCTACACCAACCACACCCTGCTGCCGGAGGCTCTGGAACGGTGGTCTGTGGATCTGTTCGGTTCGCTGTTGCCGCGTCACTTGGAAATTATTTACGAAATCAATTTCCGCTTCTTGGAAGACATTCGCACCTGGTTCCCCGATGAGCCGGAACTGTTGAGCGACCTCTCGATTATTGAAGAAGGGGCCGGTAAATCCGTGCGGATGGCGAATTTGGCCTGTGTGGGCAGTCATGCGATTAACGGCGTGGCGGCGCTGCATACGGAATTGCTCAAGCAAAACACTCTGAGCCATTTTGCGCGGCTCTGGCCCGACAAGTTCGTCAACAAAACCAATGGGGTGACACCCCGCCGCTGGGTGCTGTTGTGTAACCCGCGCCTGGCGAAGTTGATGAACGATCGCATCGGCACAAGCTGGGTGAAAAACCTCGATGAAATGCGCAAGTTGGAGCAGTTCATTGATGATCCGAAATTCTGCAAAGAATGGCGGGCGATCAAGCAGGCCAATAAACAGGATCTCGCCGCCTACATCTGGAAAAAGAACAACATCGAGGTTAATCCTGATTCGATTTTCGATGTGCAGGTGAAGCGGATTCACGAATATAAGCGTCAGTTGCTCGATGTGCTCAATATCATCGCGCTCTATAACCGGATTAAGCAAAATCCGGCGGTGAATATTGTGCCGCGCACGTTTATTTTCGGCGGCAAGGCTGCACCGGGCTATTTCATGGCGAAACTGGTGATTAAGCTGGTGAATGCGGTGGCAGATATTGTCAATAAAGACCCGGATGTGCGCGATCGCATCAAGGTTGTTTTCCTCGCCAATTTCAACGTCTCCCTCGGTGAGAAAATCTACCCCGCTGCGGATCTATCCGAGCAAATTTCCACCGCCGGGAAAGAGGCATCGGGGACAGGCAATATGAAATTTGCCATGAACGGAGCCCTCACCATCGGTACTCTCGACGGCGCGAATATCGAAATCCGCGAAGAGGCGGGCCCCGAAAACTTCTTCCTCTTTGGCCTCACCGCAGAAGAGGTGGCAACGATGAAGATGCAGGGCTACAACCCCATGGCCTACTATCACAACGACATGGAACTGCAAGCGGTGATCGATCGCATCGCGTCGGGCTACTTCTCCCACGGCAACCGTGACCTGTTTAAACCCTTGGTGGATTCGCTGCTTTACAACGATCAATATATGTTGATGGCGGATTTCCGGGCCTATGTGGAATGCCAAGACAAGGTGAGCGAGGCGTATTTGGATCAAGACCGCTGGACGCGGATGTCGATCTTGAATTCAGCGCGGATGGGTAAGTTTTCCAGCGATCGCACCATCCATGAATATGTCACGGAGATTTGGCAAGCCAAGCCCGTCAAAATCGAACTCGAAGAATACAACCAAGCCGATGCTGGCCTGAAGTCGTAGCACGATACCGTCAGTGCTCACGCTGAGTTGAACCGGAACGAGGGGCGATTCGTCCCTCGTTTTTTTTGGGGGTGGAGACGGGGCGGGCGCGATCGCCCCTTCGTCAAGAGATGCTAAGAAAGGAAACGAGTTTGACTGCAAAGGAAAGGACTCAAGTAGATTAAGATGATGGGTGGCTTTAATTGCATTAACGGTTAAAGCGATCGCACCATCAACCGTTTTACCCAACGACCTATGACTAGCTCTGTTGACAACACATCAGAATCGCAGTCTTGGCTGGCGAGCAAGAATGTGATCATTGCCGGCATTGTCTGGGGAGTTTTATCACTTGGATTCTTCCTCCTCAGCGTCATTCAGCCGGAGGTAGAAGAAACCCTATGGTATTTATGGGGAACCTATATTGCTGAATGTATTCCCTTCTTTGCGGGGGCCGGCCTCTGTTACCGCAACTGGCAGAGCCCCAAAATTGCCAGTGGTCGCAACGTCTGGCTCGGCATTGGCCTCGGCATTTCGGCCTACTTCATTGCCGACATCATCTTTGGATTTTGGGAAATCTATTGGCAGCTTGACCCGGAAGTCTCCCCCGCCGACCTGTTTTACATGGCGTTTTATATCTGTTTAGGGGTGGGCATGGTGTTGGCCGTGCTCTCGAAACGGTTGAGCCTTGCAGTGTGGCAATGGGTCACGTTGGTTGTGATTGCCCTCGCTGGCACAGCCCTCGCGGTGTGGATTGCGATCGCCCCCGCCCAAGCCCTGGACAGCCCCCCACCCACCGCCATCACCACAGAGATTGCCGTGGATGTTGCCGACGATGCGATCGCCGACGACGAAGCCCCCAGCCATCCCGTCCCGATCTGGGTCAACAGTCTCCAAGATAATTTGCTGCAATTTTCCGCCCCGATCAACTTCTTCTACATCATTTGCGACGTCGCCCTGCTGATTATTGCCGTGATGTTGCTCCTCGCCTTTTGGGGGGGAACCTTCGCCCGCTCCTGGCAAATGATCGCCGCCGCCGCCCTGGCGAAATACTTAGCAGATATGTGGTTTAAATATGCCGCCACCTTACCCACCGAATACGAAAGCGGAGGATTTCTAGAAGTGTTCTTCGTATTTAGTGGTATCTTATTGGCCATTGGTGCGGCGTTAGAATTCGATATTTCCAGCCGACCACGTAAAAGTCGGCGCAGACGGGCAAACGCCACCGCAGAATAAGTATGAGTCCCAGAAAGTTAACCGAGACGGACAAGCAAGAAATTCTTGACTTGTACCATCAACCGCAAGAAACCACATCGACTCTGGCCGAGCGTTTTCAAGTCAGCAGCTCCACCATTAGCCGCTTTCTCAAAAGCCGTCTGAACGAGCAAGAATACGAAGATCTGATCCAGCAAAAACGGTTAAGCCGCACCCCCACGGGAGCTGCTAATGTGATTCGTCAGTACGCAGAACAGACCTTAGAAGAACCAGAGCAGCTCACCTCTACTAGTCGTAAACCCCGCAAGCGGCGATCCTCACTATCGGCACAGACCGCCACCATCCCCGAACCGGCAAGCCCGAAACCCATCGAACTCGTTGCCACATCAGCCACGACAAAACCGATCCGACGTAGTGCCACCACCGTCACGCCTGAGGCTGACCCCATCTTTGCGGATGAGTCTGAGGATGAACCCTTCGATCCCCTGCAAACCATGCTCGATGACCAAGATCTTGAGCCGGAATTGGAGGACGATGAATTTGATGATGACGATGACTGGGATGATGATGACGACGATGATGATGACGACGAACCCACGCCAGCGCCGAAACCCCGTTCCGCCAATGGTGTAGAAGTCCTGCCTCTCTCCCGCGCTACGTTCCCGCGCACCTGTTATTTAGTGGTGGATCGCACCTCGGAACTGATTACCCGCCCTCTCCGTGAGTTTGGCGATCTCGGCTCCATCCCGTCGGACGAAACCAGTCAGCGCACCCTCCCGATTTTTGATAATCATCGGGTGGCGCGGCGATTTTCACAGCAGCGATCGCACCGGGTCATTAAAGTGCCCGACAGCAACCTGTTTGAAAAAACCCGGTCTCACCTCTACGCCAAAGGCATCACGCGCATTTTGCTAGATGGGCAGGTCTACTTCCTCTAATCGCTACGGTGTGACCATGGCATCGCGACAATGCCAGCACCGAAACTCACGCTAATTGAAGACGGTCTGCGATCGCACCGCTGGGCAACCCACCAGGGCCCGGCTCAGATCGGCCAAACCCAATCCAGGCCGATTCAGTTGCGAATTTTAAACTTTTCCAAATATTTGGGATTGGTTTTTATGCAGTCCAGACACAGCCGCTTAAAATTAAGCCAACGGCGGCGATCCGCATTGCATCGACAGATTAGACGCGATGAATCCTGACAAGAATGCTCGGACTAACGGGACATAGACCTCACCTCTCCATTGCGATCGCCGCCAAGGCCACGAACTCTTAATCCAGAGCTTTGTTATGGACGTTCAATCACTGTTGCAACGCTACGAACGGGGACAACGCGACTTTAGCGGTGTTGATCTCAGCGGTGCGGATCTCAGAGGCGCAACGTTAATTGGCGTGAACTTTCGCAATGCCAAACTGCGCGGCGCGAACTTGAGCCGAGCGTTTCTCACCAAAGCCAACTTCAGCGGAGCCTGTTTGAACTGGGCGAACCTGCACTGTGCCAAACTCAGCGACAGCAAACTTGCCGACGCAGACCTCACCAAGGCCAACTTGGCAGGGGCATTCATGATCAAAGCCAAACTCCCCCGCGCCAAACTCACCGGGGCGAATCTTGCCCATGCCAACCTCCGTCGGGCGAATCTTTGGGGGGCAAACCTCAGCGGCGCAACCCTCCACCGCACCAACCTGCGCCAAAGCAATCTCAGCGGCTGTAACCTCAACTGGGCGAACTTAAATGAAGTGCGCCTCAGTGAAGCCAACCTTAGCGGCGTGTCCATGAATGGGACTAGCCTCGTTTCGGCATTTTTGCGCAATGTGGATCTCAGTGGCGTGGATTTGGAAGGTGTGGATCTCAGTGATGCTCGCTGTCAGGATTCAACGCTGATTGGGGTGAATTTCAGCCTGGCAAAATGTTGCACGACTCATTTTCAGGGGGCGAATTTAAGCCGGGCGAACTTTAGCGGCGCAAACCTAGAGCAGGCCTCGTTTGATCGGGCGGATCTCACCAATGCTATTTTGAAACAAGCCCGCCTGACTGGGACAAGCTGGGATCAGGCGATCCTCAATGGTGTGGATTGGGACGGAGCCCAAGTCAGCGATACCGACAGCGATCGCGCCCCCACTGAACACCACACCCTTGATCTCTTTGCTCCGAAATTTACCTGGGCCGTTTAACCCCATCGCGGCGGCACAGGGCTAGCGGCGCGATCGCTGCGATCGTGATGGTTTGCGGCGGCGGGATGCGGGGGGTTGACCCGTTGCCCGATGGTAACGCTGTTCGTGCTGTTGAATCGAGGCGAAAAAATCCACCATCGGCCGCGGATAGTCCACCCCCAACTGCACCCCATACCGCCGCTGCTCCTCCGGGGTTAACCGCCACGGCTCATGGACTAGATGGGGCGGCAGGGCGGCGAGTTCGGGTAACCAATGTTTGACGTAATCCCCCTGAGGGTCGTAGTCCTTGGACTGCTTGGGAATGTTGAAATAGCGGAACCCCCGCGCATCGTTACCCACCCCGGCGGTGTAGTTCCAGTTGCCATAATTGCTGCACACATCGTAGTCAATCAGCAGCGATTCAAACCACTCCGCCCCCAGTCGCCAATCCAGTCCCAGATTTTTTGTCAGGAAACTGGCGACGTTTTGCCGCCCCCGGTTGGACATAAACCCCGTGCGGGCTAGTTCGCGCAGATTGGCATCCACGAGGGGATAGCCCGTTTTGCCCTGCTGCCATTTGCGAAGATCGCGCGCCGCGCTACCCGATCTTGTCTTTGACCGCCAACTGTGCGGCAGCAAGTCGCGCCACCGGAACCCGGAACGGCGAGCAGGAAACATAATCAAACCCGGCATCGCGGCAGAAGGCAATTGATTCGGGATTGCCGCCATGTTCCCCACAAATCGACAAAACCAGATCGGGCGAAGCCGTCCGGCCCCGCTCGGCCCCGATCAGCAGCGCATCCTCGGCTGCCGCTTCGCCGAGGCGGTGATGCGGCTGTCCAAAGATGACCGGGTGAACCGGGCGATCGAGACGGGACTCCGCGAGAGCGTCTCCGCCGGCGAGCTCGAGGACGCCTTCAAGGCCGCCAAGGCCTACGCCACCAAGACCTACACCGACTGCGGCAAAGACACCAGCCCGCCGAACTTGCCCAGGATGTACTTGCTCCTGGAGATAGGCCTGGAGAGGATGGTGTAGACGGTCTTGCGCTCGATGTCCTTGCTCAGCAGGGACACGGCCAGGAAGAGGGGGACGAGCAGCCCGCCCAGGCTGATGGCCGAGAGGCAGAACCGCGCCTGGAAGGCGGCCGTCCAGGCCCGAATGGCCATCAACTGCGAGCTGATCGAGAGCGACGACGCCCCCGACGGATCGGAGGCCGAGCGCCAGTACGCCATCGCCAACGCCTTCCTCGGCTAGGCGCCGCCTGATCCGGCCGCGGCGTCGATCGCGCGGGTGAAAGGCCGGGTGCGCAAGATGAAGGGCACCTTCTCCGGCGGCACCGCGGCGAGCTTCTTTGAGACCATGAAGCGCGCCGGCGAAGAGCCCCATATCCTGGACTGGCTGAAGGACCCGTTCTCGCTCGCTGGCGGCTTCTCCGGCCCCAAACAGCCCTCCGGCTCCAAGCCGGTTTATGAAGAGGATCTGGGTTCCTGGTCGGCGCCGTTCATCATGGCCACGATCAATGTGAAGAATATTCACCGCTCCAACGCGCTGCTGGGCCATCGCTATGGCGAAGACTTCATCTATGACGAGATGTTCCTGACCGGACCGGGTGAAGACGGCGAAAAGCTCGCCCACCACGTGGCCAATGACAAATCCATGGCCGAAAACCCGCCCAAGCCGGGTGAGGGGCCGTCCAAGGAAGAGCGCGAAACCGGCTTTTATGAGGTGATGTTCACCGGCGAAACCGTCAGGGGCGAGCGCCTGACCGCGGTCGTGGCTGGAGACAAGGATCCCGGTTACGGCTCCACCTCGAAAATGATCACCGAGGCTGCTCTGACCTTGCGTGAAACCCCGCGCGAGGCCACGCCGGGCGGCGTGTACACGCCGGCGCCGGCCCTGGGCCAGCCGCTGATCGACCGGCTGACCCGCCATGCCGGCCTGACCTTCAAGATCGCTTGAGGGCGCGCGGCTAGAGGCTGAAGGTCGGCGACCAGCGGATGAAGGCCGCCGCCGACAGGCTCAGCACCGCGCCGAGGGTCAACAGCCCGCGCAGGGGCAGGTAC
>CAZCWE010000176.1:0-7149 GCA_964502285.1 uncultured Spirulina sp.
CCGTCGTCGCAAAGAAATCCCCCCCCACATCCAGCCGCGCCCCCGTCCCCAACACAATCCCCGCCGGATTGATCAAGTACAGGTTAGAAGCCGCGCCACTCACCTGGAGCAGCCCATTAATCACCGACGGATCGCCGCCCGTGACGCGCCCTAAAATATTCGTCACCGTCGGATTACTCAAAAACGTGGCGATTTCACCCTGGCTTAATCCCAATTTCGTAAAGCTATGGAACAGGTTCGCGCCCGCTTGGGTTCCCCCCTCAATCTGATAGGTGCTGCCGTTGAACTCAATTACCGTGCCCGTACCATCCGGTGCTGGAAGAATCGATTGGGCCACAGCAGGCATCACACTGAACAGGCTGCTTGCGCTGATGGACAGAGACAGAGTGAGCAATTTAGACATGATTGTAGAGAGGATGGGGGATGATGAGTATAGATGAGATAACAGTGCTGAACGTCGGTGTGATCAGTGACCCAGGCATATCAATGAACCGGATCGATTCAGGGCAAAAGGTCAGTGCTCTTAATTTCTGATGTCTCACTGTAGCGTATGGCTAGAGGCGTTGAAACACTTCAACTTGGTGCTGAGAACAGCCCGGCGGTGCTGATCCAGAGTTTCAGGACAAAAGAGGATTTTTATCCCGTGGAGATGAAAATCATTCCAAATCGATAGTCTTTCAACTTTTGGCCTGTACTGAAGTCCTAATTAGCTCAATTGTGGTGAGAGCGATCGCGCCCTGAATTAAAGCTGTGTTAAATAGAAAGCAATGGTTTCAAGCGGGGTAAAAGGGGTTTCCGGATAATGCTATCGGTTTGATTTTGGTGATCAAGGCTTATGGCGTTTTTTTAGGGTTTTTATCCCGCTTTTGCAGGGCGATCGCACCGCCTCAATGCCCACTCTCAAGGGAATCACCACAGTGAACCACTACCTGCAACATTTCGTTAAAGTCCCCAGATTCATGCATCACGAACGTTAGACTTGACAAATACTTGAACTATTAAAAGAGACCAGATCAGGGCCCTGACATCCACCCCCGACAAATTAGCGCAGTTACCCCTATGAATCTCATTAACCTCCAAGCTCAATCCAAAACCTGGAAGCTCAGAACAATGATGGCGTTGGGTTTGGGATTGATCGCATTGATCAACATGATTATCAGTGCGATCGCCTACTCAACCAATAGCAGCTTAGTCGAAACCATGGCATCTGTCAGCCACACCCACGAGGTTAAATCAAGTATTCGCCTCCTCGAAAAAGTGCTAGTCGATGCAGAAACCGGTCAGCGCGGCTTCTTACTAACAGCAAACCCGGATTTTTTAGAACCCTATAACCAAGCCCTAGAGCAAGAAGCCACTGTTTCTCAAGCGTTAAAACAGTTAATTTCCGATAACCCGCAGCAAATTGAAAATATTAACGAAATTCAGCAACTGATCGAGGCAAAATTCGAGGAACTGAGCCAAACCATTCGTCTCAAGCAAAATGGACAAGAGGAGGAACTCATCGCCCTCGTGAGCTCTGGCCAAGGCAAAGAATTCATGAATGACATTCGCGCCAAAATCAATGCAATGGAAGAAATCGAAAATGAGCTTCTGTCGATCCGCAAAATAAATGCATTGCAAGCAGAGCGATGGATGCAATTTGCATTGCTGTCGGGCATCGTGAGCTTATTGTGCTTGATCGTGTTTATTTTTCGCCTCATCCAAGCAAAAGTCATTCAACCCATCGAAAATGTTTCAATGGCGCTCACGTCCATGTCGTCGCAACTGGCCAGCACCATTGAAGAGCAGGAGAATATCACAAGTCAACAAGCCGCCTCTATGAGCCAAACCAGTGCAACCATCAGCGAACTGGCCGCCTCTTCGCAACATATGGCCAGCCAAGCTGAATCCAGTTCTGCCCAGGGTAGACAGGTGATTACGCTCACGGAAGCGGGCCAAGATTCCATGCAATCCTCTATTCAAGAGGTCACAATGTTGCATGAAAATTCCGAAAAAATCACCCAACATACACAACATCTTGCCTCCCAAACGGCTCAAATTGGTTTGATTTCTAACTTGGTGAGCGAGATCGCGATGCAGACGGAATTATTGGCGTTAAATGCGGCGATTGAAGCGGTGCGGGCGGGTGAAAATGGTAAGGGGTTTGGCGTGGTTGCCTCTGAAATTCGGAAGCTGGCTGACCAAAGTAAACATTCGGCGACGCAAATTAACAGCTTGGTTCAAGAGATTAAACAGTCGATTAATTCGACGACGACAGTAACGGCAGCCGGGACAGAAAAGATCAATCGCTTAATGGAGGTGTTGCAATCCACTGCGGCGATTTTTGAAACCGTGGTGACTTCTGTGAATACGGTGGTGCTCAACTCTCAACAAATCACCGCGAATGTGAAGCAGCAAGACATCGCCCTCCAGCAAATTACTGAGGTGGTAACGAGTATTAACCAGGGGGCAACCCAAACGGTGATTAGTATTGGTGAAACGCGCATGAGCACGGAACAGTTAAAGCAAAATGCGCTGGTGTTGTCGAATTTGGTGTAGGGCCATGGTGAGGGGGTGCGATCGCACCCTCCCAGCCGTTCCCTGTTGCGCTCAACGGGGAAGCCAAAGCGTATGATATGGATGCAGCATTGCAGCATCTAAATGAATCTCGATCCGATTGAGCCCAGTTTTTCTAATTTCTGCGATCGCAACGTCCCCAGCCCGCGAGTCCCTGGCTGCCGGAATGACCGGAGGACACACCATGCACCCTGATCGCAGCGTGCCGTCCGGCCTCCGTCAATCCACCCGCATTGATCTCAACGCACTGATCCAAACCCCCGATCGCTACAACTTTTTTCCCTTCAGACCCCACCTCAAAAAACTCATCCTCTCCGGAACTGCCGCCACCCAGCACATCAGCATCCTCTGGTACACCCTCCCTGATGGCAGCGTCGGACTCCACCACCACACCCAAACCGAAGCCGTCTACACGATCCACGGCTCCCAAACCGACGCAAACGGCGTCTATCCCACCGGTTCCCTCACCTTCAACCCCCCCGGCAGTAGCCACCAAATCACCCAGAGTACCGGCTTTTTTCTGTTGGCCTATGGGTCTCCGCCCGATTTTGACCCCATCGACTCGCCGCCAGCTTACCAGCCCGTGCAGATCAACACCCTCGCGCCAAACCTAGAAACCCTCTACCCCTTTACCCCAGTTCAAGCGGCCGTAACAGCCTATTCCCTCCCCCTCGATCCCCAGGGCGGCATCAGCGCCACCTTGATCAACAGTCAATCGAGCCATCCATACCCCTATCGCGGCAATTATCTTCTCGTCCTCCGAGGTGCTTGCACGATCAACGGCGATCGCATCAGCCATCATCAGCTTGTGGTTGCGAATACGATCCGCCCCCAGTCCTATCAAGTGAGGGCTGCCGAAGGTGGGGATTGTCTAGTGTTAGGGCTGTCGTTTTAACGAGTGGGGGGTTGGCGGGTTCCGGTTTTGACATCGACGAAGCGGCTGCGGGCAGTGGTGCGGAGGTGGTCTACGTCTTCGCGGCGGGAGACCGAGAGGGGGACGGTGGATTCGATTTCGAGGATCAGGAGATCGGTGTCGAGGGGCTGCTGGAGATAAAGAGCGCGGTAGAGGGCCGAGATGATCGCTTGTTCAATTTCGGCCCCGCTGAAGCCGTGGGTAGCTTGGAGCAGCCGGGGCAGATTGAACCCATCGAGGGGTTGGTGGTGCGATCGCAAATGAATCGTTAAAATCGCCGCCCGCTCCTGCTCATCGGGTAAATCCACAAAGAAAATCTCATCAAACCGCCCCTTGCGCAGCAACTCCGGCGGCAATTGGGTCAAATCGTTGGCCGTCGCCACCACAAACACCTCCTGAGACTTTTCCTGCAACCAGGTGAGAAACGAGCCAAACATCCGCCGACTCAAGCCCCCATCACTGCCGCCGCCATCGGAGTTGCCTAAACTTTTTTCAATCTCATCAATCCACAACACGGTCGGCGCCATGGATTCCGCCAGGGTCATGGCGCGGCGAAAATTGCGCTCCGATTCCCCCACATATTTCCCGTAGAGCCGCCCCATTTCCAGCTTGATCAGGGGCAAACGCCATTCGCGGGCGATGGTTTTCGCGGCGAGGGATTTACCGCAGCCCTGCACACCGACGATCAGGATGCCTTTTGGGGGCGGCAGTTTAAGATCGCGGGCAGCGGTGGAAAAGCCGACCCTCGCCCGTTTGAGCCATTGTTTGAGACCCACAAAGCCGCCGAGATTGGCTTGATTTTCCGAGGCGGGAAAATATTCAAGGAGGCCGTCGGCTTGGATGACCTGGGCCTTGCGGTGGAGGATGCGGTTAATGTCTTCGGCGGTGAGTTTGCCGTCTTCGAGGGCGGCGTAGGCCACCACTTGGCGGGCTTGGATCAGGGTCATGCCGCTGAGGGCGCGGACGAGTTCTTTGAGTTCGTGGTCTTGGAGTTCGACTTGGACTTGTTGCTTGCGTTGGTTGAGCGATCGCACCGCTTCCGACACCACCTTGTACAGTTCATCCCGTCCCGGCAGTTTCAAATCATAAAACACCGTCTCATGGGCGATCGCCGTCGGCAATTCCAACGCGCTCCCCGTCAACACCAACGCGCCACGATTTTTCCGCAACAGCCGCGCCAAAGTCCGAATCTGTCGCGCCACCTCATCATCTTTTAAATACTCCCCAAAATCCTTGAGCAGATACACCGCTTTC
This sequence comes from uncultured Spirulina sp., assembly GCA_964502285.1. Lineage (GTDB taxonomy): Bacteria > Cyanobacteriota > Cyanobacteriia > Cyanobacteriales > Spirulinaceae > Spirulina. Next base: position 4,724 of record CAZCWE010000176.1, read on the forward strand.
CGGTTCAAGGTTTCAATATGACAGAGCACGTCGAGGGGTTTTTGGGTGTCCTCATACACTGTCACCGGACTGCCGCTGTCGGGGGAAAATTCATCCAGTTGGGGCGCAAACTTACTGCCCGGCGAAAGGTATAAACCCTGATTCACCGTCCATTCAAACAGGGGAATATGCAACTCCCGCGTCATCCCTTTCAGGACATTTTCCACCCGCTCCTCTTCCACGGTTTCCATGGCGATGAGCGGATGGAACGACTGGACGAGGAGTTTGAGGTCGTAAATACTGGCCGCTAAATTCATGATGATGTCACTGCTTTACTAAGGGGGCCGGATCACGTACCAATCGCTGGGCGATCGCTCCCATCCACCATTGTTCATACCGAAAGGCCAAGGCCGCGATCGCGATCGCCCCGCCCCCCAACAGAATCAACACGATCGCCAACGGCACCACCCCCAAAAGATGATAGTTCACCGCCAACGTGACTAAATCATGATCGAGCACCCCGCCCTTCCCCGCAAAATACTCCGCCCGCGCTGCGGCCGAAAACACTAGACGACGACCAAAATCCCACAGATCAAACAGCGTAAACCAGGCCAAAGTTGCAAACAAAAAGCGTTCCCCCGGATAGATGCAAAAATAACGCCCCAAGGCAAAATACAAACAGAGGGCGATCGCCACCAGTTCCCCCCCATGGCCCATCGCCGTGATCAGCAGATTGTGCAGCGGCGTAAAACTCGCCACAGCATAGAGGAGCAAGACCCCCGCAACGCCGCGCTGGGTGGGAATATTGTGGCGATAGTAATAGCAGAGATACCCCAAGCCGCTGAGGACGAGGGGCGTAAAGAACGGAATCCGACCCACCGGCAGCGTCATGCCCCCGCCATAGGTGAAGTCAAAGGTGGGAATGGCAATATACCCAAACAGCCACGAAGCGATCGCGTGCCCCAACTCATGCACCACCGTCACCCACGCCCCCAGAATGGCATGGGTCAGCGGCACGATCGCCAAAATCAACCCCACCGCCAACCCCCCCCCAAGACACCTGCGCCCGTCGGGATCAAGGGTGCGCACCTGGGGCGATCGCGCCTGCTCAGCTAACACGCCCCCCTCATATTCCGCTGTCCACAGCGGTTCCCGTTGGCCCCGCTGATAGCCTTCCACTCGCAGCACCACCATAAACGGCAAATCCAGGGCTTGGGCGGTTTTCGCCACTCGTGGCGCGAGGGTGGCCTGATTGGGGGGTTTGTTCGTGCTGAGGCGAACCGTAAGACAGCGATCGCTCACCACCGTCCGCACCACCACATTATCCCGGCGAAATTCATGGGCGAACAGTCCCGAAATCGCCCCGGCTTGGCCCTGTTGGGCCGCATCGATCAAGGCATTGGGGGCCGCCGTGGGGAACGCCGGAGTAGGGTCTGGGGGCGGCGGCGGTGGTTCAGCGGCAACGGGTTCGGGTTCGGGTTCGGGTTCCGCCGGAGGAATGTAAGTGAGAGTAATGGTCTGCTGCCAGGTGTCAGTACTTTCGCCCATCCGTCGCCCCCGGAGGATGAGCGATCGCACCCCCACCGGCCGCAGCGACTGCATTCCTTTCGTGATAAAAGGCGCGATCGCCTCCTGATTCGGCCCGTTCAGCGATTCCACAATCAGATCCAGCACCTCATCCCGACGCTGCCCCATTACCCAAATCCCATGGGCCTCCAGTTTTTCCCCCAACAGAGCCGCGATCGCATTAGAATCTCCACGGCGGGCAAGCTTAAGCAATTTCGACACAGCATCACCGGCAATGACAGCTTCCCCCATGCTAAGCCGAAACCCCGATCCCCCGGCCAAAGGTAACGGGATTTGATACAGTTTCCGCCATCCGGGCTAATCCTCCGGGTCATGACCCCGGATGGTGGCTCAGCGCCTCAATCCGCCACATTCCCCATCCGACGCGCCCGGCGGAGGGATTGTTGTTGCAGCCCCAGCACCACCAACAGCGTGATCAAGACCGGTGGCCAACTGACATGGTTGAGAATCTGCCAATTGAACTGCTCAAACACTTGACCCGACAACAGCGTCGCCACCGCCACCAGACTAAACACAATGAAATCGTGGGCGGCTTGGACTTTGCCCTTTTCCGTCGTGGTGTGGGTTGCTGATAACAGAATTGGAGACTATCGCAGAGCTTACATCACAATCACTGGAGCAGTTGCAAACATCTGATGAGAGTGCAAGCGTTTTTGCTAAGCCTGCCAGATTTTAGTTGGGTTTTTATCTAAAAAAATAGACCAAGTGAATAACTTTGAATGTAAAGAAACGGTATGATAACCTGAAGTTGGTATGAAAGCACAAGAGTATGAAAATCACAGTAAAAAATCTTGGAGTTCTTAGGCAAGCAGAATTTGAAATTGGAGATAGTATTACAATCTCTGTGGAAGCTGATGATG
>CAZCWE010000176.1:7159-7560 GCA_964502285.1 uncultured Spirulina sp.
TGCCCTTTTCCGTCGTGGTGTGGGTTTCGGTGAGGAGTGTCGTTGACCCCACATACATGAAATTCCAGCCGAGACCGAGGAGGAGCAGTGCGATCGCAAAATGGCCAAACTCAGTCCCCGCCAAATTAATCCCCATACAAGCCAGGGTCAACACCGTCCCCATCTGAACAATGGTTAACACCCCGAACCGATGAATGAGCCAACCCGTGAGTAACGACGGGCCAAACATCCCGAAGACGTGCCACTGAATCACCGCTGCGGTTTGGTCAAAGGAATGTTGGGCAGCGTTCATCGCCAGGGGCGTGGCGGTCATCACAAAGACCATAATGCTGTAACTCACCGTGCTGCCCAGGGTCGCCACCAAAAATTTAGGCTGCCGGATAATGCGGCTCAGGGGTCGG
>CAZCWE010000176.1:7570-8330 GCA_964502285.1 uncultured Spirulina sp.
GAGAGAGAGAGAGAGAGAGAGAGAGAGACGCTGACGGTGCCGCCGCGTGCGCCGACGGCGGCGGCGTTTTCAGACCCCAGAGGCAAACACCGGCAAGCACCTGGAGCCCCAATGTTGCCACCAATGCCCCGATATAGAGTTCACTGTTAAACCAGCCTTGCGACCCGGTTGCCAACCACGGGCCGAGTATCGCCGCGATAATCCCCCCGGCGATCACCCAGGATATCGCCTGGGAGCGGCTGGCTTCGTCCACCACATCCGCCGCCGCAAATCGATAGTACCCCACGAAACTATTGGCGACACCGAGTAGCCCCATGGCAACGGTGAACAGCCAAAATTGCGCGATCGCTAAACTATAAATCGCCACCCCCGCCCCAGCACAGCCTGCGATCGCCCCCACCAAAAAGCCACCCCGCCGCCCGATCCGCTGCATCAATAACGACGCGGGAATCGTCCCGGCCATCGTCGCAATTTGGCGCACGGCTAGGGGCAGCGTTGCCAGGGCCTTATCCGCCGCCAACCCATAGCCAATCAGCGCCGCCGTTGTAATCAAAATCGTATTCGTGGTCATCGCCAGGGCTTGGCACAGGGCGAGTAGCGTGACCTGAAGCTTTGCAGAGTTCATAATTCCAAGACTCAAAATAGACTTTGAGGGTATCACGCGGCTTGACTTTTGGGGTACGCTGCAAAATACTTGACCATTCATTCCAGAATGGGCTACGGTAACAACAGATAACAAAAAGAAACGAAATTCACCCTC
>CAZCWE010000177.1:0-8327 GCA_964502285.1 uncultured Spirulina sp.
CTGACCCGCACCCACCACCGCCCGCCTCTGGTGACGATCACGATCGCCACGGTGGCCCTCGTGGTGATGCTGCTCGGCGGCCTTTCCTATTGGCTCTTTCCCGAACTACGCCAATGGGCCGATCGCCTCATGGGCAACACCCCCGTCACGGCTGAGTCGCCCCAAATCCCCCTCGATCAGTTGGAATTAGGAGTCGCGGCGGAAACCCTGCGCACCCTTGCCGTCCAACCTGCCCCCCGCCCCGAAGCCGAAACCCTCGCCCTCTCGCCCCAAACCGTGATCATCGTCACCCGCCGCCAAGCCTCCCCCAATCAGCAGACCTGGCTCCAACTCCAACTCTGCAATCCGACAGTGAATCAACCGGCGGTGGTGTGGGTGGAGCGCGATCGCATTCAAGACACCCAGGTTGCCCCCCTGACACCGCCGCCCCGGTGTGTCCCGGCCCCCGAAAACCTGCTAGAGTGATTGATACTGACCCGTTCCGGAACTATGCGTCATGGTGATTGTCTGGACTTGAGCTTGGCTTTAGTCTGTCTAGAATCAGCCGGCCCCGAACATTTTGCCATTTGGGTAATTAAAGCTCCCTTTCCGGGGGGCTATGTTCACTATGACAGTAAGTGGTCGGTGGAACTGACCCAGTGCTGGGTTGCGTGGCAACAGATGTTTGCGTCCCACCAAAGGCCCCATCTGCCCGTCCTCCATGAACCGTTTAATATCAAAGATGCGTTCCAACTGTCGGATAGTGGCGGGGCTGCGCCCCAAAGCTATAGCGGCCGGTTGATGCAGGAGTTGGGGGTGCAGTTGTGGCGGTGGTTGCTACAGGGGCCGGTGCGGAATACCTTTGCCCAGAGTTGGGGGATGGCCCAGGGACAACGGGGGATCTTGCGGCTGCGCGTTGATATTCGTGACCCGAATTTGATTCCGCTGCCCTGGGAAGTGATGCAGCCTGCGCCGGGTAAGCCGGCGATCGCCCTCAATCAGCGCATTCACTTCAGCCGCACCACCAGCGATGTGGAGCCGCTGAGTTTGGTCCCCACCCAAGATCACCTGCGGATTCTGTTGGTGTTGGGGCAGAATAACAACCCCCAGGGCAGCGATCTAGACCTGTTGAATCTCCAGCAAGAGGCCGAACTCCTGGCCCAGGTGATCAATCCGACGATGAAGGAGACCCGTCCGGGGGACAACCCCAGCGGCGATCGCGTCACGATTGAAATTCAGACCCTGATCCAACCCACCCCCGTCCAACTGATTCGGACTCTCGAATCGGGTCACTACAATATTTTCTTCTATGCCGGTCATGGGATGCCGGGCCCCGATGGCGGGTTGCTCTTTCTCCATCCCCAGGCCACCTTAAACGGCACCGAATTGGCGCAGGTGTTGGTGCGCACCCAGGTGACCCTGGCGTTGTTTAATGCCTGTTGGGGCGCTTACCCAGAACAGCAGGAGCAAACCGCGATCGCCCGCAGCAGTCTCGCCGAAGTGCTGATCCATCATGGGGTTCCGGCCGTGGTGGGGATGCGTGATGCGATCTCCGATCAAGAAGCCCTCACCTTTATCCAGCACTTCACCACCGCCCTGTCCAAGCGTCTCACCGTCGATCACGCCATGGCCGTGGCCCGTCAACAACTCCTGACCTTGTATAAATTCAATCAGCCCGCTTGGACGCTGCCCATTCTCTATATGCACCCCGATTTTGATGGGGAGTTGGTGAGTCCGGTTCCGGAGGGGATCACTGAACTGCCCACCATCCTGCCGGAGGGGGGACAACGGCAAGTGATGCCCCTGGCCACGGTGCGATCAGTCGTCGAGCGCGATCGCATCTGGTCGATCCAAGGCGGCCTAATGCGCGTCGGTCGCCGCCCCGACAATGACCTCGTTATTCAAGAGCAGTGGGTCAGCCAAAACCACAGCGAAATCTTCTACCGCGACACCGCCACCCAAGCCACCGAAACCAACTATTTTCTCCGCGACTTTTCCCGCTTCGGCACCTTCATCGCCATTCCCAACCACGATTGGATGCTCGTCCATCACCACGAAGTCCGCCTCATCCCCGGTACAAAGCTCAAATTTGGCAGCATCCAGGGACAAGAACTAGAGTTTGTGATCGGGGATTAATCCGCGTCCCCTGCGGGGGACGGGGCGGGTTGGGCCGCTTGATGGGCCTGGACAGCGTCGATCAGCGATCGCACCTCCGCCGTCCCCTCCGACGGCTCAAACTTCAGCGGAAACTTACCCCGCGCCAACATCCGGAACCCCAGCGGCAACACACTGAGCAGCCCCTTCACATCCTGAAAATAATTCCCCACCACATAAACCCCAAACTTGCGCTCATCCACCCAGCCCCCTTCCTTCACCAAATCCACCAACACCTTCCGATGCCGGATCGGGCGGCTACTGGTTTTGTCATGGCGAGCTAACACTTCATGCTTAATCTTGCTGATCTGATCCAAGGGAGCCACCTCCATCGGACAGACCGCATTGCATTGATAACAGCGGGTACAGCCCCAAACGCCGTCCAAACTGTTATACTGCTCAATCCGGGCTTCTGTTTGGGTGTCGCGAGTATCCGCCACTAAGCGATTCGCCTTCGCCAGAGCATGGGGGCCGAGAAAGTCCGGATTAAACGCCTTACTATTACATTCGGAATAACAGGCCCCACAGAGAATACAATTCCCCATCTGATCCAGGCGCGATCGCTCCTCTGGCGTTTGCAAAAATTCCCGCTCCGGCACTGCTCGCCCCTGGGTACTCACATAGGGATCAACCGCTTCGAGATCATCCCAAAACTGCGCCATGTCCACCACCAAATCCCGCACTACCGGAAAATTTCCCATCGGTGCGATCGTAATTTGAGGCATTCCATCTGCGGTCGTTGTCGTAAAACGAGCCACCTCCTGACTCACATTCTCCTTGCAGGCTAATGTCGAACGCCCATTAATCCGCATCGCACAACTGCCGCAAATGGTATTCCGACAATTTTTCCGAAAGGTTAACGACCCATCCTGTTCCCACTTAATGCGATTCAAGCAATCGAGAATGGTTTCGCCCGCCTCCACCTCTAGCTCGTAGTGGTGTGAATAGGGCGACCCTTGCGGTTGTTGGCGCAAAATATTGAAAGTGACTTGCATTGTTGACCGATTTTGTGATGAAAAAATGATGAAAGGAGCATCGTTCATCGCCCTAGTCTTTGACTAGAGATCCCCTACTGCTCTCAACCGGGATAGAACCCAGGCCTCCAGCACCACCGATGCCTTCAAAGGTGACTCATGAACGTCATCGTGCGAGCAGCACTCTCCTCTATTCAGTTTACGCGATACATTCCCTCGCCTTTACCGTTAGATAAGAAATCTTTCTAAAGAGACTCGCGTGCGATCCCCCGGCTTAATTGGGCTGATCCCTGACATCCGTGGGTCGCATTATCATCGTTTAGAGTGACAGTCAACACAACACGCCTTGATAGACCTCGATACAGTTTCCGCTGGCGCAGCTCACAACTTTGAAGCGCAGTCAATATTAAGGTTTGTGGATAATTAGTCATGCTCATGATGATTATGACCCGTCGATTCAAGGCAACATCCAAGGCTGGGGACTGAAGATCTGAAAAGAGTACCAATCAAAATCAGGAAACGCCTTCGCCTGAGATGATTTTATTCGGCTTCTCAGCGCATTTTTAAAATTTTTTCTGAGAAATGATGTCACAATTACAGAGTTTAGCGATATAGTTTTTAGTATGACGAAAGTGATTAGTCATCACACACTGAAAGCATGACACTAAAGGAGATCTATTACGATCATGTCTGCCACTCCATTAACTGGAAAAGCTCTACTTCAAAAGGTCAAGGAACTCTCTGAAGCGCCTCGTCGTGAGACGGCCAAGCAATGCGGATACTTCACCAAAAGCAAAACCGGAAGTATCCGGGTTAACTTGACTGAATTTTATGACGCTGTCTTAGCCGCAAAAGGCGTTGCCCTTGATCCAGATGGCGCGAAAGATGGGCGGGGTCGGGAACCGACCTATCGGGTGAGTGTTCATAAAAACGGTCAGATTGTCATTGGCTCTACCTATACCAATGCCATGGGATTACAACCCGGTGATGAGTTTGAAATCAAGTTAGGCTACAAGCATATCAAGCTCAATAAACTCGATGAAAATGGTGTCGTCACAGATAACGACGACAACTAGGATACGATCGCTCATCAGCAATTCGGCTGATCTGTTTTGACGAAGGCATTCTCCGCGTTGGGGAATGCTTTTTCCTGTGCAGTGGGACGGGGATGGATCTCGGTGGCGCGATCGCCCCCCAATCTACAGCCCAAAAATATCCCACCATGGGGGATATTCTCCCCGGTTTTGGGTCGAGAATCGCTCAACTGTTCACGCGCTGCCCTCGAATTCCCCACCGGAGAATCCCCTTAAAAACAGGTCAGCCTGAGGCATCTCCCCAGCCTGAGGATGGTTTTAATTCACCATGCTGACCCCTCAAAAAGACAGCATAAACTTTGACGGCTTGTCAAAGTTTATGCTGCGCAACGCGATCATAATCCGAAAGACGATCTAAACAGGTCAAGGGCACACATCCCCGTATTGATCAGGACTGAAGGCTGCACCAATCAAATCGGATCGCGATGGCAACGATGCAGCCCCGAAGCAAAGACTACTAGACTGCAAAATATCAGGGGCGCGATCGCATTTTGTGCTCAAGTCGCCAATTATCTTAGCGACAGCGACCGCCAGACCCCGCATTAACATCAGAACAGGGATGATCCGGAGCTGCATCACCCGTATCCCGATAGGGGCGCACCTTCACATCCTGCACCCGACTCTGAGCCGTAATCGGGTAGCGGGTTCCCGACGGCGCGTGGACATTCGCAGCCCACTCATACACCGACGCATCGCCGCCCAAGGGTGCGGCGGTAAACTGGTTATTCCGGCTGCGCTGCATCGTGCGGACATGGACTAAATGGGTGCAGTTTTCCACAGTGGGGGTCCCTGCAATATCCTTTTGGGAACAGTTGCGATCGAAAATGGAATTACGCACAATCACATTCCGATGGCGCACATTCCCCCCGTCAAAATCCGATGCCACATAGATCGCCCCGGAGGTTTCATTGCCGGCTGTGTTTTGGCTGAAGGTGGTGGCATTGATCACGACGCGGCTGTTCAACCCCGTCGAGAGCACCATCGCACCGCCGGCTGTTTCGTTTTTGCGCGGATCGGGAACACGCCCAGCGGCATTGCCCACAAAGGTGACGCGATCGAGGTTGAGGTTGAGGTTGGCATTGCGTCCCCCCGCCCACACAGCGCCGCCTTCTTGATCCGCGCCATTGTTGGCAAAGACGACATTGGTGAGGCTGGCGGCAGACCGTCCTCCGGCATGGGCAAAGCGGATCGCGCCACCGCTCCCGATGCCGGTGCTGGGGTTCAAGAGGGCTTCGTTATTGATGAAGGTGGAGTTACGCACCATCACATTGACCCCGTTGCCCTGGGATAGGAACGCCGCGCCGCCTTCGTGTTCGGCTTGGTTGCCGGCAAAGCGGCTGTCTTGAATCAGGATGGGGTTGCGTTTATTGAGGGTGCTATAGGTGTAGAGTGCGCCGCCGCTGCCGTCTAGGCCATTGCCTCGGCGGGTGCGATTGTCCACCAGGGTTGATCCGGTGAGGCGAAGATCGCTGGTGTTGGTGAGGATGGCGCCGCCTTGGGCGGCGGTGTTGCCTCGGAAGGTGCTGTTTTTCAGGTTGAGGGTGGCTTTGTAGTTGCCACAGACTGCACCGCCGCGCACCCCGGAGTTATTTTCAAAGGTGACATTATCCACGGTGAGGGTTCCGAAGGTGATGTGAACGGCTCCCCCTTCGCAACTCATGTTGTTTTGGCGGTTGCTGACGCGGCCGTTGGTGAGGGTGAGGTTTTCGAGGGTGAGGTTTTTGGTGGTGCGAAAAATGCGGGTGCGATCGCGACCGTCGAGGCTGAGGTTGCGGCTGTTGGCTCCGTCGAATTTGAGGGCTTTGTTGAGTTGAAGCTCGTTGCTGAGGGGGATGGTGCTGTTGGCCGGGCAGTTGAAGGTAATGGTGCCGCCGTCGGGGGTGTTGGCGATCGCAGCGCGTAACCCGGCTTCATTGCATTGGGTGACGGGGACGGCTTGAGCCGGTGTGGTGGGAATTGCGATCGCGCCGAGCAGACCTGCACAGAACAGGGCAAAGGAGACGGGGGTGCGCCACCCACTTCGTTGAAAACAGTGAACCATGGCTCTGAAAATTACATTTGAAACGACAGAATGACAGCACTTCATCAATAGTAGTGTCTTTTGTCATTATGAAAGGATGGCTTGCCATCCCTCGGAATGCAATCGGCCAATTTCTCAGTTGGACTCCCGAATATTACGGATAAAACCCGTAATTTGTAGGAGTTTATTATTTCATTATGCGCAGAAATACGCAACCTAAAGCGATTTTCTCAACAAAAGCTCGCTTAGGGATTTCCTGGTCATTTCCCCTAGATCGTGCCCCGGTCTCTCCATTCTCGGCTCCTGACCGCAGCATCACTCTGATTTGAATTCAGCGGCGGCGCGGCCCGATTGCAGGGTGCATCCCAGTGAGACAATCCCTCACCCAACCCTTTCCCACAGGAGAGGGCTTTTAGCTCCCTTGGTATTTTGCCCCGGACGATGGGGGATTGATCGCACGATCGCAGAGATTGCCAACGGGTTAACACCAATGGCTGAGATAGACACAGAGAAAGGCACTACCGAGGGGAACCGTCAGATTATCAATCCCCAGTTGAGAAATGGCTTCGAGGCTAGTGGCGGCGATCGCCACCGCACACGCCACCAGCCACACGCTGCCACTCAGACCATAGACTGTGGTGAGGATAATCCCGGTGACGAGGAGGCTCGCGATCGCCATCGTCCCCGTCCCTTCGATGCTTTTGCGATTGCCCAACAGATGATAGGGATGCCGTCCGAAGCGTTGGCCGATAATGGCCGCCAGGCCATCCCCCCAGGCCATGATCAAAATGCCGATCACGGCGAAATGGGCGCGATCGGGGAAAAAGCACGCGGCCACCACGCCAATGCTCACCGCGTAGAAAAATGTGCCGAGACTTTTGCGCCCCACACTATTAATACTGGGCAAAATCGGCAACAGGTAGGACAGGAGCGCAATGAGACTGGCCACAACGGACGCGCTGATGATCTCCCAGGCGGGGATGTGGAGCCACCAAGCTAAGAGGAGCACTTGACCCGCGCCGATGTGGACAATTTTGCGGGAGGTTTCCGGGCTGGTGTGGGTGAGGCGATTGAGACTTTCGGCGATCGCAATCAACATGACAAGATAGAAAGCAACCCCACTCATGGGCATCAGATCAGCAGTCGGCATAGTCAAGCATGAATAAACGACGGGTTGATTGTGATGACGGCCAGTGAAGCGGCATGCACCCTCCCCTAGACCTATGAAAGCATTATTATTGACGTTAATTCGCGGCTATCGTTTGGTTCTTTCGCCCCTTTGGTTGCCCACCTGCCGCTTTCACCCCACCTGTTCCCAGTATGCGCTGACGGCCATTGAACGCTTTGGGCCGAGCCGGGGCGGGCTGTTGGCAATGCGCCGGATTTTGCGCTGTCACCCCTTTCATCCGGGGGGCTATGATCCCGTCCCGCCCCGACGCTACCGAGAGCTTTACAGGCGGGAAAGCGCGGCGCAGGCGGCGATCTCGGGCTATGCGATCAGGGTGATGCCGGACCAGGCCACAACCCGGTTCGGCTGGCAGGTCGAGGCCGAAATCGAAGGGGCGACCACCCGCACGCAAATCGAGGTGCTGGTCTGGTCCGACATCGTCAAGGACAGCATGGATCGGGGCATCCTTGCGACGTATGTACAGCTGATCCGCACGGCGGTCACCTATATCGGCACCGGCACGCTGTTTCGGCTGATGCGCTTGCGCAAGGGCCCGGTGATCGCCGCGCTTTACCCGGTCGGCGTCCTGCTGCTGCAACTCGGGCCCGCGCTGCTCGCCGCATGGTTTCTGGGGCAGGGTCTGGCCCTCTGGCATCCCGTGGCCGGCTGGGGCGGACTTGTCGTGGTGCCGTTCGTGCTGGAGTGGTTCCGGCGCCGGGATGGCCGGTTTTTCGCCTATTATCTGATGCATGACTACGCCTATTCAGCCCGCCACAAGGGCGCCCCGTCGCCGGAGCTGGAGGCGCGGTTGGCGGAGTTCGCGCGGGATATCGCCGCGGCGCTGACCGAAGACTGTGACGAGGTGCTGGTGGTCGGTCATTCCTCGGGCGCGCATCTGGGGGTCACGGTGCTTGCCGATCTGATCCGCGCGGGGCGCG
>CAZCWE010000178.1:0-1490 GCA_964502285.1 uncultured Spirulina sp.
CCCCGCGCCCGTTTGAGCGTCTCGTCTGCACCCCAGACCGTCGGGACAACTGACCCCACAAGACGTTGAACACCGCTGGCATGAGCAGGAATTGCGATCCCTCCCCCGCAACACGATACAATTTGCGATGGACGGGCTTGGGGCCCGCACCGTGCAGTGTTCGCGAAAACGGCTTAAATTTTTATGGATTTGTCTAACGCTATTGCCACACAGCTCAACGCTGGGGCAATTCTTCCCGAAGGGCTGGTAATCCTCACCTTGATGGCTGTACTGGTCATTGATTTGATCGTGGGGCGGAAAGCCGCAGCTTGGCTTCCCTACGTGGCGATCGCGGGCCTATTCGCCACCGTCGCCGCCCTCATCTTGCAATGGGATAATCCCAACCCCCTCGCCTTCTTCGACAGTTTCAACAGCGATAACCTCAGCCTCATTTTCCGAGGCATCATCGCCCTGTCTACGGTGATCACGATCCTGATGTCGATCCGCTACATCGAACAGTCCGGAACCTCCCTCGCGGAATTCATGGCGATCATGCTCACCGCCACCCTCGGCGCGATGTTCCTCTCTGGGGCCAATGACCTGGTGATGATCTTCGTATCCTTGGAAACCTTGAGTATTTCGTCCTACCTGATGACGGGCTACACCAAGCGCGACCCCCGTTCCAACGAAGCCGCCTTGAAATATCTCCTGATTGGCGCGGCCAGTTCGGCGATCTTCCTCTATGGCGTGTCCTTGCTCTACGGGCTATCCGGTGGGGAAACGAACCTGACCCTAATTGCCACCCAGTTAGCCCAAGGGGATAGTGGTCAATCCTTGGGGCTGGCGATCGCCCTCGTCTTCAGCATCGCCGGGATCGCCTTTAAAATCTCTGCGGTTCCCTTCCACCAATGGACTCCCGACGTGTACGAAGGCTCCCCCACTCCGGTGGTGGCCTTCCTTTCTGTCGGTTCCAAAGCGGCCGGGTTTGCCCTCGCCCTGCGGATGCTCCTCACCGCCTTTGAATCCGTCACTGTGGAATGGCACTTCATCTTCACCGCCCTCGCCATTCTCAGCATGATCCTGGGGAATGTGGTCGCCCTCGCCCAAACCAGCATGAAACGGATGCTGGCCTATTCCTCCATCGCCCAAGCCGGGTTTGTGATGCTGGGGATGATCGCCGGTACCGAAGCCGGATACGCCAGCATGGTGTTTTATCTGTTGATCTACCTGTTCATGAACTTGGGCGCGTTCACCTGCGTGATTCTCTTCTCCCTGCGCACGGGCACAGATCAAATCAGTGACTACGCCGGTCTCTATCAAAAAGATGGCTTATTAACCCTAGCCTTGAGCATTTGCCTCCTGTCCCTCGGTGGGATTCCGCCCATGGCCGGGTTCTTCGGCAAAATTTACCTATTCTGGGCCGGTTGGCAAGCGGGTCTCTATGGCTTGGTGTTGCTGGGCTTGGTGACGAGTGTGATCTCGATTTACTACTACATCCGCGTCATCAAAAT
>CAZCWE010000178.1:1500-8324 GCA_964502285.1 uncultured Spirulina sp.
GTCGATCAATCCCGACGGCACGGGATTGGCCGGGTTCTTTGGGAAGTTATACATCTCCTGGGCGGGCTGGCAGGCTGGAGCCTACGGTCTGGTGTTGGTGGGTCTAGTGACCAGCGTGATCTCCATTTACTACTACATCCGCGTCATCAAAATGATGGTGGTGAAAGAGCCGCAAGAAATGTCCGATGCGGTGAAAAATTACCCCCCAATTGCCTGGAACCTGAGAGGGATGCGCCCGTTGCAGGTGGGGATTGTGTTTTCGTTGGTGGCGACATCTTTGGCGGGGATTTTGTCGAATCCGCTGCTCACCTTAGCGAATAATTCGATTACCCAAACAGACCTCTTCAAGGTCGTCAATACGCCTGCTGTTGAGAGTGTGGCCCAGGTGCTTGAGGGGCCAGAGCGTCGAGCTGAATAAGTTCTAACGGCCCCAGGACTCTGGCATTATCATGAAAAGGCTTGATCTCGGTCAGGCCTTTTTTGCACTCTGAATGGCATCTTCATTTTTAGGATTAGCAGCGGGATATGGCGATCTTGACCCTCGATCAACGCAATTATTACTATGTGCTAGAGGCGGAGCGCACGGGGATTCACAAGTCGATTTTGGCGGCGTTGGATCAGGTACACCAGTCGCCCCGCCTCGAAGACGAAGACACCGGGTTAGGCCTCACCCACACTGACCCGCCCCTTGATACCTTCGCCCTCCAAGTTCAATACGCCGCCAACACGATCCGCACCTTGACCGATCGCCTCATTGACCAAGGCTGGAAAAGTAGTGACCTCTGGGATACGGTGCAGGGGCGGTACAGCGATCGCTTTTTGGCCGTCATCGCCGGAGGCTATACCCCCGCCGTGGAAGATACCGCCGTGGGAACCCTCGCCACCTGCGACCCGACGGCGTTGCAAAACGCCTATCTCGATGACATCGAGCAGGACTGGACTCCGGAATCCCAAGCCGAGCTAGACCCGCAACTCCTGGCCCTGATTGAGCGCATCCCGGAATATTATTTGGGTCTGTCCCACCAGCGGCGCGGCTTGATTGAAGTGGTGCGGATTTGGCGCAAACTGGACAGCCAAGGGGCTGCGGTGGAATCCCTCGCCCGCGAAACAAAGCAATCGATCCAACAGTTTGCCGAAGATGACCTTGATATCGCCCTGAAGCAGTTTATTCAGCGGATTTCGCCCTATTACGCCGGGTTTCCCCATCAACGGGAAGCCCTGCTGCGGTTGACGCAATATTGGCGACAATTGCCGAGCCGTGCGGCGGCGATCGCCTCCCTGGCCGAAAGCACCCGCCCGGATTCTGACCTGCACCTCTTCGACCCTGCCCTGTTGGACTTTACCCAACGCATCCCCCGCTACTACGAAGGCACGGGAGCCCAGCGCAACGCCCTCACGGAGGGGTTCCGGGTCTGGCGGCAGTTGAATTCGCGCCAAACGGCCTTGGCGGCTCTGGGTATTGATCCGGAACGGCTGAACGCGGCCGGGTCGGATCAAGGGGCGTTAAGTGCGATCGCCACCGAACTCGACCGCGAACTGCTCAACTTCGTGCGCCGCATCCCCCTCGCCTACCGTGAAACCCACCAACAACGAGAAGCCCTGATCCGCCTGGTGCAACTCTGGCGCGGCCTGAAAACCCGCGAGCAAACCCTCACCGCCCTCACCGACGACCTCAAACGCCTCGAACAAAATCCCCCCACCGCCGAAACCCCTGCCCTCATCGTTTCCCAACGCCCCGACCGCTGGACTCCCCACAATCTGGAGCTGACCCTGAGCATCGTTCCCAACGGCAACTTCACCTGGACGGAAGCCACCAAAGGCGGCACGCGGATGCCCACGAGCCAAACCACCGTGGATGCGATCGTCCGCATTGCTGAATTGGCGCAACAGGCCCGCGATCGCGTCAATCGCCCCTTCATCGTCACCAGTTGGTATCGCCCGCCCCACATCAACCGCGCCGTCGGGGGGGTCAGCAATAGCCGCCACATTGTTGGGGATGCGATTGACTTTGTCTGCGAAGGGTTGAGCGGCAATCAACTCTATTGGCTCCTTGACCCCTGGTGGCCCGGTGGCCTCGGTCGCTATACCCGCTTTCCCCACCTCTGCCACATCGATGCCCGCAGCTATCGCGCCCGCTGGAAGCATTAGCCCATCCCCCCGAAATGCCCCCCCCTTGTCGAGGTTTACCCCAGCACACTAAGCTAGATGGGGGGATGGGGGATGCCTTACACCTCATCCATCCTGTTGAAATTAGCCCTTCAACATCATCAAACTCCATAATCTCAACGCGATTTTTATGCTAAAGCACATCATTTCTACCCTCAAGCAAGCAGCACCGGCCACCGATGCTATTCAAGCCCACTGTGACGGCCCCTGCGGCGTTTACGATCCCTCTGCGGCTCGGATCACGGCTGAAGCAGTATTATCGATGACCAAAAAGATTTTGGACTTGCAATCTGACGGTGATGCGGTGAAGTACCAAAACACCCTCTCACGCTACATTGCCATCAAAGAAGAACAAGCCCAAAAAACCAAAGAAGAATTGCTCATTCTCTGGACGGACTACTTCAAGCCCGTTCACCTCGAACAATTCCCCGACCTCCACGACACCTTCTGGAAAGCCACCAAACTCTGCTCCGCCTGCAAAGTGGAAGTGAGCAAAGAGCACGCTGAAGACCTGATGGCGGCTGTCCAAAAGATTCACACCATGTTCTGGACGAGCAAAGGTAAAGACGTGGCTTGGGTCACCGCTAGCTAAGCCTGGCTCAAACATCTGAAGTGATCACTGAGGGATAGTCCATGGGCTATCCCTACTTTTTTGGGAATTGGGGGCAATTTTGGGAATTGGGGGCAATTTTGGGAACTGGGGGGCGATCGCATGGCATTACCGGACTGTTCGGGGTGGGAGTTTGGGCTGTGGCTGGTGCGGCGGCGGCGGCGGTTCAGGGTCGAGGGGCGATCGATGCTGCCGCTGTTGCAGCCAGGGGAGGAGGTGCTGGTGAATCCCTGGGCGTATCAGCGCCGATCGCCGCAGGTGGGGGAGATTGCGATCGTGCAGCATCCCCAGCGGCCAGCGTTACACATGGTGAAGCGAGTCGGGGAGATTTTACCCACACCGACGGGGGATGAATTTTGGGTCTACGGCGAGAATCCGGGAGAAAGTACCGACAGTCGGCAGTTTGGCCCAGTGGTGCGATCGCACCTCCTCGGTCGCGTCACCTGTCGGTTTCAATAACAGGATCGTCAGTCTGAAGAATACTGATCAAATCACCCCGCCGAAAGGTTGCTGCAAGCTGCTGCAATGACAGATCTTGCTGACCGTAAAGCTGCTGCAACGCCCGCTGAAGATCTTGGACGGCGGCATTAAAATACGCCTCACCCTGCTGCTCGATCAACAGTTGAGCCGTTTTGAACGTGTGATGACTCAACTTTTCCAGGGAGCCATTCAACTCAGCCAACAAGCGCCGCCCCATTTGCATCGCAATAAAACAGGAGGCATAACGCACCAACGGCGGGTCATCCGGCTCAGGACGTTTACGGCGATTTTCCGCCAGTCTGTAGAGTTGAACAGCGATCGCCACCTGGGTTCCATTCAGTTGCTGGGTAAAAATCACATCGTACAGTTTACCGAAATGCTCACGGGCAAAAAATTTAGCTTGATGGGGTTTGTGCCGCCACACGGCTAGCACCGCCACCGCCGCCACACTGGATGTAATTTCTGTCGGTCGAATGCTCGTGTGAGACCGCTTGCGCCGATAGGTAAATCCCAACTGCTCAAGATCTAACTCTAACTGTTGTTGACGTTGATCATTGGCTCGTAAATCTTTCAGATCGACCGGATTTTGACTGTTGGCTGCATAGGTAATTTGTTGGACTAACTCTTCATTTTCCTGGGGAAGTTGATACAGACGCAACAAAACATACGCCTGGGCATTGTGAGAGAGCAAATTGAGTTCCTGAGCCGTTTTAAAAATCGTCATACAGGTTTGCCCCCCGTTGATGATTTGTAAATTCTCAACCCGCACTTGATAATCACCACTTTGTAGCGCGTTGTAAGAAAAATTATCACAGGTCAGCGTCACGCCATTATTATAAAAGTAGAAATTTTGTTTTTCATCACTCATCAATGTTTCACGAATTCCCTCATTGACGCGATTTCCTTGTAAGCCCAAATAGCGGCGAATATTGCGCTCCAGTAGTCGCTCCCCATGCCGCTCAATTAGGGTGGCAATTTCAGTGACCGCAATTCGTCCCACTAACACGCGGCTAAAATTCATATCTTCAACGATCGCTTTCCCGCTCAGTTGCAATGTTTCCCGTACCGGTCGCGACGCTTGCAAGATTTTCACTAAGCGATCGTGGTTCACATGTTCCCAGGTCACTTGCTCCCCAAAGCCCGCCCGTTCAATCGCATCCTGGGCTGCGACGTTCCAGCGCAAACCGTTACTACAAGCCAATGCCCGCACCTGCGGAATGTAGCCATCGCGAATTAAACTCCGGGCGGCTTCGACTTTTGCAAGGAGACGTTGATTAATCGAATCGAGGCGGGCGGCGGGATTGAAGAGATACCGAATCGCGTTAATGACACTGGTGATGCCGGTTTCGGGAAAATTAGCATCTCCGGCTAATGTGTTCTTGTATTTCGCCTGAAATAAACTAACCGTAAATTCACCATCAAGCTCCTCCGAAATATGCATCGCATCAACACCAAAATCACCCCCTCCCTCTGTTAAACAATCAAACGCATCCTCCTCCTCTAAATCTAAAATTGTTTGCACACATAGGTACACAAACGCCAATGATTTCAGCCGATTTGAATCACTGATGCCCTTAGTGGTGCAGAAAAGTAGTAGAAGTAGGCGAAAGCAAGACCAATCAAGGCAGGGAGATGACAAAAAAGGGGAAAAGATGTCATGCTTCAAGTCGCAAAACACCAAAGCAAGACCATGTCTATTCCCCTACTTCATCGTCAGCTACACGAGCAACTGAGTCAATTCATCCATCCCCAGGACAAAAGGCATCTAGAGGTGTTAGCTGAAAACCTGGCAGCGATACTGCTATTGGACATTCCGCAGGTTGCTCAAAGAAGCAAATAATATTGGCGACAAGAAGGAGAGAAGAAACGAAGCAGGTGAAGACGCTCGGGAGTCAAATTAGAAACGTGAGCGGTGCCCTCAATCCAAACCAAATGAATAGCTTGGAGGCATTGAAAAAGCCAACGGAGAGTAGGGCGTTGAGTGGGACGACGACATTGGTCAGGAACCGTTTCAGCAGCCGCTGCTAAAGCCTGTCGAACTTGACGCTGTGCCAGAGAGTAAGTCATCAACGATAAGCCCATGACAATAGCCAAGGCAGCAATCCGTTCAGGGGTCTTGAGGAAAACGGAAGAGGTGAAAAAAAGTGGGTCTTTCAAAAAGCGAAAACCCCGTTCAGGAGCCTGTTGACCCTTGTAATCTTGCAAAAGAGAATCCCCAGAGACGTGCGGGTTGTGGACATCATTGGTGGCTAAGAGAAAGCGACCCGCTTTCCCTTTAGCCTGAGCAATCGCCGCAGTATCAGGAATCAGAGTCGCGGTGACGCGATAGGTGTAATGGGTGGGCACAGCATCTTGAGCCGGACGACCCGGTTGCCCATAATGAGGAGACTGAACAACTTGTAAATCCGAGAGGTCATGGTAAGTCCATGTTCGTGCGAGTCGTTGCGTCTGGGCAATGGCGTCTTCAGCACAGCGAAAGTCAATCTTTTGATGCTGGCGCAGTTGCTTTTGAGCTTGGCGCTGGTGTTTGGTGACTTGCTTATCTACCTGGTGGCAATCGGTCTCTACACGAGCCGTGTTTTCCACGACCACCCATAACTGGGGAATCTCGCCATAACGACTGCACAATGTCCCGAAACGATAGCCTTCTTGCTGGGCGGCTTGGAGTGCTGATGCTGGATATGCCTGAACGACAGCTTGAGCTTCTGTCAGAGTCAAGGGCACTCGGGTGAGCCACTTTAACTCTCCCAGTCTTTGCAAATTGGCCTCACTGTATAAGGCACTGTCAGCGACCAACAAACCTTCGGTATCCCATTGCTGAGCAAAGGCTTGGAGTCGCTCTCCAAAGACGGCTTTATCCGCTTGGTTGCCATCAGCAACCGCCATCGCCAGGGGCACACCGCCATCGTTACTACAGATCATTTCGATGATGAACTGTTTGAGGTCAGGGCGATGGTCTTTGGAATATCCGTGGGTGATTTGGAGTCCCACAGTCTCCTCTTCTTTCGACTCATACTCTCCTTCTACACTGAGGCTGCTGCTATCGAGATGGTATCTCCTCGTTTCGAGTCCAAACCTTTGGTGGGCTTCCATTGCCACAACGCTGAAGAGCTTGCTGCCGCCATATTTCCAGATTTTGTCCAGTAGTCTGCCCAGATAGTCGTCATTCAACTGGTCGGCTTGGATTCCTGCTCCTAGCAGGTGTTCTGTTGCTTTGCCTGCGAAGAATTGGGCATACAGGTACAGGGGCGCACTGACAAATCCCAATCCGTTGATGATCATGGCTTTGACCCCTTGACCTGGGCTGATTTTCTGCTGGGGATGTTCTCCTAGACATTCGTTGACTTTCTCGACTAATCCCATCTGGTCTACGATGCCTGCCACTATGCCTAAATGATCTAAGTCTTCAACTTTCATTTCTGCTTTGCTTTTTGGGGGTCCATTTGCATTATCTCCCCCCAACTCTAGAAACATTCGCACGTGACGCTATACACACGCTGCCCACTCTTCAATTTTATTGAGCTTTCAAAATAGCGAAGAATCAAAATTCAACCTGCGGAATGTCCAT
>CAZCWE010000179.1:0-8260 GCA_964502285.1 uncultured Spirulina sp.
GCTTGCCCTGAGCTATGTCGAAGGGGCGAGGCTTGAAACCCATTGGTTTTGGTCAGCCCGGACACTCAAGACCACAGCGGCGGCGGTTGGGTTCGGTTCGTTGACAAAGTAAATCGGGTCTAATTCGGAGCCGCTCCCGGCTGCGGCTTCCCAGAGAGGCTTTTGGGTGTCATGTCTGGGCAGTATTTCGTTAATATGCGCGATCGCACCCTGGGGAGTCGCATCGGTTTGCCACAAATGCTGCGTCAAGCGATAGCTGAACGCCCCCGCCCGAAAACCGGGGAATTGCTCATCAATTGCCAGTTGATCCCGTTGGGCGGAGGCCAGCACAACCCCCTTGGCAACCCCGCGCCGATAGCGTTCGATAAATTCATCCTCCGACCAATCCAAGCGGGCTAACCAGTCTTCTTGATAGGCTTTTTCGTGGGGCGCGATCGTGATTTTTTCATTGACATCGCGCGATCGCACCGTCAGATCCCGCGTCGCCCCCCCCGAATAACAACTGTCTAGCACCGCCGTAAAGTTGTCCGTTTGCAGCGCCGCCATCAACAAAAACAACGTATGCCCCATAATGTCGTTCACCGTGCCGCCTTCCGCCGGGTAACGACTGGGCAAACTGGAATCCACCGGCACAAAGGTTCCATTCACGCCGCGATCGCGCCGATCCAGAAAAATAGGATCAGGATCGCGCACTAACGACCCATGACCCGAATAATGAAACACCACCACATCATCGGGTTTCGCCTGTTTAATTAAATGCTCTTCAAAGGTGTCGAGAATAGTTTGGCGCGTCGCATTTTCATCCAGCAGCAGCACCACATCATCGGGATTAAACCCATAGCGATGCACTAAAAGCCGTTGTTGCAAAATGGCATCATTCACGCAGCCCGCGAGGGGAGCTTTTTCATAGGTATTGATGCCCACAATCAGCGCCAATTTACGGCGGGTGGGTTGAGCGAGAACGGTGTGATGGCGATTGATGGCGCGATCGAGTCCCCAGGTGGCGAGGGCTGCTCCGGTCGCTTGCAGAAAGTGGCGGCGCGAAATGTGAACCATAGGGCAAAAAAGGTGATTTTACGAAAACAATGAAAAGATGATGCTTTAGGCTCCAATCTAGCCCAGACTTCCCAGCAAACAGCACCCTAAACCCTGAACTCAAAAATCCCCCTGCATCGTAAACGCTGCCCAATAATACGGGGCGCGATATTTGCTGTCACTGAGCCACATTTGCAATTGAGCTTGACGCAGGGATTGGTGGGGATCGCGTTCGTCTGTCCAGAGTTGCTGATAGAGATTGCTCATCAGGTTGGCGGTTTGAGCATCATCCACCTTCCAGAGGCTGAACACGACGCGCTTGGCTCCGGCATACATGAAGCCGCTGGTCATCCCCACTACGCCTTCCCCGACCACATCCGCACCGATGCCTGTTTCACAAGCACTCAAAACCACCAGTTCGGCGTTGAGGTCGAGGTTGTAGATGTCTTGGAGATAGAGGCCGGCGGTGGGGGTTAATTCGCCGTCGGGTTGATAGCGGGAGAGGGCGAGGTGTGAGAGGCGGGCATCGTCTTGAATGCAGCCATGGGTGGCGAAGTGGAGGAATTGGTATTGTTCGAGGGGGGTGTTGAGGGTGTTTTGATGATTGGCTGCAAAGCCTGTTGCGGTGAAGGTGGCGGCGTTGGGGGCAATATTGAGGATGTTTTGGGCTTCGATGCCACTGTTGGGGAGACGGTCAAAGCCGAGGCAACCGGAGCGAGTGGCAATGTCTATCCCAATTTCATCACGCAGGTCTTGTTCCCCAATGGCTTCGGGTTTAATGTTGCTGGCGAAGCGGGGATCGTCGTGCTCAAAGACGGGGTCGGCGATGACGGCGACGGTTTTGGGGGCGGGGGCGCGATTTTCCCAGGTTTGGCGTTGAATGGCGAGGCTGGTGGCTGAGGGGAGGTTGATGATTTCATGGTTGGCCAGTAGGGGCTGGGTCTCCCTGCCCCCTGTGCCCTGAGCGGAGTCGTTGGCGAAGCCTCCCTGGAAGGGATAGGGCGGTTGGATTTCGACTCCGCTCAACCCGCTCTCTGGATTCGGCAATGCCCCAAATGGCAACAGTTGCAGCTTCCCGTTGCCGACTATCAGCAGTCGCTTATTCCCCAGTTGACTCGCCACTTGACCGAGCAGCATTTCACTCAGGGCTTGACCTTGGCTGAGGTCGGTGAAGGTGGGGGTTTGGAGTTGGGTGCGATAGGCGGTTACGGCGGCTTCGATTTCGGCTTGGGGGGGCAGGGTGTAGGTTTTGAGGTCGGTTTTGCTGATGACAAAGAGGTAGCTCTGTTCATCACCGAGGGCGTATTCGAGCAGGAGGGTAGGGGTAAAGCCTGGTTTAAATACTCCAGCGCCCTGCTCTTTTCTCCTAAAGAGTCGTAGACCCCACCGATATTACCGAGGGTTCTTGCTTCCCCGCCGCGATCGCCCACCGCCCGTCTCAGGGGTAAAGCCTGGTTGTAATACTCCAGCGCCCTGCTCTTTTCTCCTAAATCATCGTAGACCCCACCGATATTATTGAGGGTGGAGGCTTGCCAGGTTTGTGCTGTTTCTAGGTCTTCACCTGTAGCGTTTTGGGCAAGTTGCTGCCAGAGTTCAAGGGCTTGTTCATAATGATCCAACGCTTCCGCATTAAATCCTAATCGCCCATAAGCAAAGCCTGCAAAATGGCGTGTACGGGCTTCACCAAAGGTGTCATGAATTGCTTGTTGTAAAGGGATAGCAGCTTCAAACTTTTCTATGGCTGCTTGCAAAGATGCCGCCGTCCCCTGTTGAAACAGCGCATATCCTTCATTAAAGATCCGTTCCGCCTCACTCCCCGCATTCCCCTGCGCCATCAGCCACTCCGCCGGAATTTCCGATCGTAGATCGAGGGGAGCCACCAGACCCAACGCTGAAGGCTCTTGCTGCGGATCGCGCCGGACTTCGACTCCGCTCAGTCCTCGGTTGGCTGAAGCCTGAGCGGAGTCGAAGGCTGTCCCCACCACGGCAAAACCCGACACCAACAACGGCGCGATTAGACCCGTTAATCTCTGCATATTCATACTCCGCTGCACAAATACCGCCCACAGTGTAACCCACCTTTCCCCCGCAGCACCCCCGTTACAAAAATTGCAACCCAACCCATCGCTACAATACGATCAGGCCTCGCCCCAGCACCCCATGAAACCTGCCAACACCCTCAACCCCATCCAAAAGCAAAAGCGGGGAGAGTTCAGACCATGAGCAAACGAGAAAAGTTACGCCAACAATTGAGGAATAATCCTCAAAATGCAACATTCTCCGAACATTCGCAAGATTTTAGAACAGGAGGGATTTACGCTTGATCGTATTGCAGGAAGCCACCATGTTTTTACAAGAGATGATGTAATATTTGCTGTCCTCGTTCATAACAACAAGGTGAAAACAATTTACGTCAAGCGGGTGATTGAATTAATTGAGCAAAGAGATAGCTGAACCTATAAATCAGGAGAAACCATGAACTATCCTATTGTGATTTATCCTTGTGATGAAGGAGGGTATGTAGCGGAAGTTCCCGCGCTAAAAGGATGCTTGGCGCAAGGGGATACATTGCCTAAAACATTAGAAGAGCTAGAATTTGTCACCCAACTATGGCTTGAAACTGCCCAAAAACAGGGGCGACCCTACCAACACCCCCCAACAATGCCCCAATGCACAGATATCACCATAACCTCGACAAACGAAAAACGATGGGCACAGTCTAACCCACACCCCCGCAGCCCGCCGCCCCGTTTCACAAACGGCAACTTGTCCCTAGTGCTACCCTGAAAGCAAAACCACAGCCATAGCCAAATGAATACCCTCATGCAACAACTCAACCAGCGACTCCAAACCTGGCAAACCAATGTTGCCAATGAAGCCCGCCAGTGGATTAGCGAAATTATTGAACTCGCTGACCAAGACCGTTTGGATGTTGCTCCCCTTCGTTGCATCGAACAAGAAGTATTGGATTTGATTGATGCACCCTCAAAAATCCATGAAGCCATTCGCTACCGGTTGGATCTTCCCGCATCGTAAGTAGTTGAATGGGGGAAAATGCAGGATTTTAGGCTAAGGTTGGGCGGCATGATGGCGGGATTTGTGAGGGGGAAATAATGACGATCGCATCACTGTTTTATTTATCGGCGGGGACGATGCCGTCACCCGTGGCCAACGAAATCCAGGCGGTGAAGATGGCCCAGGCGTTGACCGTGCAGGTGGAGCGGTTTGAGTTGATTCTGAGCGGCAATGTGCGATCGCGCCTCGGTTTAGAACGGGATTTTGCGGCTCGGTTTAACCAGTGGTATGGGGTGCGCGTGCCGTTCACCCTGACGCGGATTCCGGCGTTAACCTGGCGCACCCCGTTTCCGTTCCCGGAAGGCTCCTATTCGCCGCGTAAATATCTCCGCTGGGCGATCGCCTATTGTCGCCGTCAACAGCCCACGGTGGTCTATACCCGCACGCCCTATCTCGTCGCCCCTCTCCTCGCGGCGGGCCTGCCTGTGGTGCTGGAATTTCACGAACCGATCACGCCGCAAATTCTCGCGTCCGAGCATTTGAAAAACCCTAACCTCATCGCTCTGGTCACCCTGGCGGAAGAGTTGCGATCGCAATATATCCAACAGGGCTGCGATCCGGACAAGATTTGCATTGCGCCTAGTGCCGTGGATTTGGCCCCGTTTCAGCCGGCTTTATCCCCATCGGCCGCCCGCCAAGCTCTCCACCTCGACCTCGATCACCCCATCGCCCTTTACGCAGGCAACCTCTACGACTACAAAGGGATTCCGACGATCTTGCAGGCCGCAACTCAGTTGCCCCACTGTCAATTTGTGCTCGTGGGGGGGCAAAACCAGGATGTAGAGCGGGTGCGATCGCAAGCTGCCGCCCTCGGTTTGCAAAACCTCCACCTCACCGGCTACAAAACCCAAGGCGAACTCCCCCCCTATCTCTTTGCGGCGGATCTGCTCCTCCTCCCCACGAGCCAACAGTGGAAACTCGCCAGCACGACATCCCCCCTCAAGCTGTTTGAATATATGGCCGCCCAGCGTCCCATCGTTGCCTCACAGTTGCCCAATATTGCCACGGTGTTGCGCGATTTTCACAATAGCCGCCTCATTCCCCCCGATGACCCCGATGCCATGGCTGACGCGATTCGCAACCTCCTGGCGAATCCTTCCCAAGCAGAGGCGATCGCTGCCCAAGCCTGGCAAGACGTGCAACACCACACCTGGACGCAACGTGCCGCCCAGATCTTGCAATTCATCACCCCGCGCCTGTCCCGGCCAGCGTGAATTTAGAGCGGGTCATATTCGCCGGTTTGCTGGATTAACTTGGCAATTAAGCCCGTCCAGCCTGTTTGATGACTGGCCCCAATCCCAGCGCCATTATCACCGTGGAAATATTCAAAAAAGAGGATCAGGTTATGCCAATGGGGATCGGTTTGGAATTTTTTCGTGCCGCCGTAGATGGCGCGGTGACCGGTGGCATCGTTGCGAAAGAGGGTGATCAGACGGTGGGATAGTTCCGCCGCCACCTCCCACAGGGTGAGCCACCGCCCCGATCCCGTGGGACATTCGACTTTGAAATCATCGCCGAGGTAGTGGTGGAACCGTTGCAGGGACTCAATCAGGAGGTAATTCACCGGCATCCACACCGGGCCGCGCCAGTTGGAATTGCCCCCAAAGAGGCCGCTGCGAGATTCGGCGGGTTCATAATCGACGCGGTGTTCGTGGCCATCGACGGTGAAACAGTAGGGGTGTTCCTGGTGGTGGCGGGAGAGGGCGCGGATGCCGTAGTCGCTGAGGAATTCGGTTTCGTCGAGGAGTTTTTGGAGGATGCGGCGCAGTTTGTCGTTGGGTTCGAGGCGATCGCGGGTCACATAGCAGAGGGCCAACATCCGCCGCGCTCCTTGCCCTTGGCTTTCCATGCAGGCCACGTTCCGCTTGAGTTGAGGGCGATGGCGGACGAACCATTCGAGGCGGGCTTTGAAGTTGGGGAGTTGGTCGAGGAGTTCCGGTTCGAGGGTGGTGACGGCAAAGAGGGGGATGAGGCCGACGAGCGATCGCACCTTCAGGCGCATCGATTCACCATTGGGCCGGTTCAACACATCATAGAAAAAGCCATCTTCATCGTCCCAGAGGGCGGTGCGATCGCTCCCCAAATGATTCAGAGCATCGGCAATGTAGATGAAATGCTCAAAAAACTTCGTGGCCATGTCTTCATAGACCGGATTCTCCCGCGCCAATTCCAGGGCAATGGTGAGCATATTGAGACAATACATCGCCATCCAGCTTGTGCTGTCGGCCTGGGCGAGATAGCCCCCGGTGGGCAACGGCGCACTGCGATCAAACACCCCGATATTGTCCAGACCGAGAAACCCCCCTTCAAAAATATTTTTGCCCTCCCGATCTTTCCGATTCACCCACCAGGTGAAGTTGAGGAGCAGTTTTTGAAAAATTCGTTCAAGGAAGGCGCGATCGCCCCGCCCGGTTTGCTTGCGTTCAATTTGATAAACCCGCCAAGTTGCCCAAGCGTGAACGGGGGGATTCACGTCACTAAAATTCCACTCGTAGGCGGGGATTTGCCCGTTGGGGTGCATGTACCATTCGCGGGTCATGATATCCAGTTGCGCCTTGGCAAAGTCCGGATCAACGAGAGCGAGGGGCAAACAGTGAAACGCCAAATCCCACGCCGCAAACCAGGGATATTCCCACGTATCCGGCATGGAGAGAATATCGTTGCTGTCGAGGTGGCCCCATTGATAGTTGCGGCCGTGGGCGCGTTCGGGGGCGGGAGGGGTGCGATCGCCGTTCAGCCAGCGGCTGACATCGTAGCGGTAATGTTGCTTGCTCCAGAGCATCCCGGCGAAGGCTTGGCGTTGAATGTTGCGATCGTCGTTGCTCAGGGCTTTGGGCATCAGGTCGTAATAAAACTGATCCGCCTCGCGTTTGCGATCGCCCAAAATCCGATCAAACTCTCCCCCTAAGGGATTGCCCGCCTCCGGCCCGATTGGACGGAGGCGCAATTTCACCACTCGTTGCTGCCCGGCTTCGAGTTCAAGGCGATACTGGGCGGCGGCTTTCGTGCCGATCTGGTCAGGGTTCACCGCCTCAGCTTGGCCGTGGATCACCGCATCGTGAATCCCATCCTTGCAATAGGGCCCGGCGTTGGGGGTCTCAAAAAGACGCTCAAAATTCGTTTCATTTTCGGTAAACAACAGCGGCGGCTGATCCTGACAATAGAGCCAATAGGAGCCGAGGTCGGGGTGTTGAGCGGCGATCGCGCTGGCTTGCTCCCCATTGCCGTCGATGGCTTTGAGCTGGGGCTTGGTTTGATGATCCTCCCATGACCAGGTATTGCGAAACCACAGAGTCGGCAACAGGTGCAGGGTTGCCGTTTCTGGGCCGCGATTATTGATTGTAATTTGAATCAAAATATCGTCCACATAGGCTTTGGCGTATTCCACCTGCACATCAAAATACCGATTTTGGTTAAAAATGCCCGTGTCGATTAATTCGTATTCGAGACCGTCCCGGCCGCGATCGCGATTTTCCTGCACCAAATCGCCGTAGGGAAATTCCCCTTGGGGATATTTATAGAGAAATTTTAAATAGGAATGGGTCGGGGTGCTGTCGAGATAAAAATAATATTCCTTAACATCTTCGCCATGGTTGCCCTCGGTTCCCGTCAGCCCAAACAGCCGCTCTTTTAAAATCGGGTCGCGCTCATTCCACAACGCCACGGCAAAACACAGCCGCTGCTGATCATCACAAATGCCGCCGATGCCATCCTCGCCCCAGCGATAGGCCCGCGATCGCGCCTGCTCATGGTTGAAATAGTCCCAGGCCGCCCCATCATGGCTGTAGTCCTCGCGCACTGTGCCCCATTGCCGCTCACTCAGATAGGGCCCCCAGGCTTTCCAGGGAATACCAGCGGATTGAGTGGCCCGAAGCCGTGCGAGTTCAGGATTCATCGGATTTTCACAGCGAGAGAATACAGATAGTGCGGCATTAACGCGGCACTCGTTCTGTTTCTACCATGCCTTGGCAGCGGGAGCGATCGCAACGCTTCCCCACAATTCCACCCCAAAAGGAGCGAAGCCTGAGCTTGTCGAAGTCAGAGCGGCCGGGTTTCGACAAGTTCAACCCTCTCTGTTCGGGCTACTGCTTATCCACAACCCCCCAATACTGACCTAAGCTGCGATCGATCCCCCTACATCCCCCTTTTG